>DASVRY010000026.1:0-3406 GCA_036388395.1 Chthoniobacteraceae bacterium | reverse complement strand
GCTGGCCTCTCCAGATCGCCAGCTCTGCAGTCATTTCGCGGCCGATGCGCTGCGCGGTGGGATCTCGCGACGCGAGCAAGGCGGCGGCGGGCCCAGCGACGCGGGCGCAGAATTCGAGTTTTTCGACGAGGGTTTGTGCGCTCACTCTGGAGCGGCCTTGTCAATCCTCAGGACCCGGCCGGAACGCAGGGTCTGTCACCCACACGTTATTATTCTCAAAGCACCGCTTGCAGAGCACCAGGTGCATCGTGACCCGCTGAATCACGCGGAATGCTTCCTCGCCGCTGCCGACGACAAGAGAGTCGAGATACGGATCGGCTGCCGCATCGGCAGCCAGGGCCTCCGTCCAGGCGATGAGTTCGCGCCATTCGAGCTGCTTCTTGTTCCCCTCTTCTAAGTCGTCGAAAAGGACCGGGTTGTTGTAATCCGGCCAGAGCGTGCCGGGCGCTCCATGAACGATTGTCGCGGTCGGAGGTGCGGACAGGTTAAGAGGATCCCATGCGACCTTTAGCCAGATTTTGTCGCCGAGCGAGATCGCGAACGGTTCGCCGAGGCCAGTGATAGTGATTTTGTCGCCGGGACGAGCGCTGTAAGAGAGCCACGAATCGAGAGAGACCTTTACCTGCGAAACGCCTCCGGAAGTGGCCCCTGCGTTTTGCACCTCGAATGGGCGCCCGTATCCTACGCCGGCGCCGCCGCCGGATCGTGCTGTGATCTGCAACACCTGACCGCCAGGCAAGCCGCGGGCCATATAGCCGACACCTTGGGTAATGGTGCTCGCCTCAATTGCCTCGAGCATAGCATTGAGGCGAGCGGCGGTCAGCTGCTCGCGCAACGGCCGGTTGGCCTGGAAGCGGAAACCTACCTGGGGCATAGCCTAGTACAGATCAGCGTCCCATCCGTTGCGGCCGCTGAGCTGGTAATCCTCCTGAGTGATCCACATTCCGCCAAGCCGCCGCCACGTCTTACTGGTTTTGAGCCAGCTCATGTATTGATTTGGAAGATCGATCGGGATGCCTTGATAGACAGTGCCTACATCGGCGATGGAAAACGGCTGACCTGCGCTCAGCGTCACGACCTTCACGATTGTGCTTGGTGCGACGTATGAGGCGATGCCCTTCAGCTTCTTCTGAAAGAGCTTTTGTGCGGATCCGGTCAGCGTCGGCTTGGTGCCACCTTTCTCGAAGTAGTTTCGAATCTTCTCCTGGTCCTCTTCGCTGACGTCACGAAAGAGATCGTGCGTCTCGACCGGCTGTTCACCAGTGGAAGTTGTTGGCTCGAGCGTCGGCGGCGGCGCGTCGAAAAGACCGCGATAGGTGACGTCGAGATCCGCCATTCCTGCCTTCGTCCGCACGATGCCGCAGAGCGTGCAGAGCAAGGTTGGGAATTCCTGGTGCGGAGTGAGGTTGCGAATCGGTGCGAGCCGCCGGACGGAAGTCCAAGCACAGGTGAACTTCTCACGTCCTTCCCATGAACCATCGTCCATGAGATTAAGCGCCCCGCCCGGGCGACGGATGAGCTGGGTGCGCGGATCGCGCCCGCGGATCTGGATACTCATGGTGGCAGCGTTGCCTCAGTGTCACCGCCCCTGTTCTCGACCGCTTTTCGAATAGCTTTGAGTTCTGTGGTTTGAGACTGCGTCTCGCGGAGCAATGGATCGGTGGTCGAGGCGCCGATCGCGACGTTCCCGCCGCCGCCCATCTTCGCGAGGCTGTCTGCGATGATGCTTGGTGCCTTGAGCGTTGAACCACTCCCCTGCCCTGCAGCTACAGCGGCATCAAGCCCGCCCGTGGTGAGTCCTCCGGATTTGAGCGATGCTGTCTCGAGGCGCGATTTACCGAACGCAGTTTTGAACTTCTCAAAGGGGTTCTTTTTCTCCGGAGCAGCCGGCGCGGCCGCTTTTGCAGCGTCGACGCGCTTATCGGCGTCAGCCTTGAGGCTGCGCAACTTTGCCTCTTCCGCGCTAACGTCGACGACGTTCGCCGGAGCGGAGTTCTCGCGGAATCCTTCGCCGATGATCTTGCCGACTTCCTTCGCATCCGGGAGCGCTTCTTTCAGCAAGCCTCCGGTGGCCTTGGCGAACATCGAGGCCTTTGCCTCCAGTTGCTTCACGAGGGCGTTACCAGCCTCTTCCTGCTCAGCCAGGACGACACCGAAGCTATCCACCTCCGAAGCGCCGGAGACAACGGGGTTGCGCCGATTCTGCGCCGCGAGCACCTCGTCATAGGAGCGGCCGTCCTTCTCCATGCCGAAAGGATTGGAGGGGATCGACGCGAGGAGATTCTTCAGCTGCGCTCCTGCATAGATAACGCCGGCGACGATCACGTTCGCCGCTTTGCCGAACATCTCATGCATGCTCTCGCCGGCATTGATGACGTGCTGCATGGCGACCTTCAGCCCGGCCGCGATATAGTCGACCGGTGTCTTGAAAATCGTGAGCATGATCGCTCCGAGCTTCAGAATTGCCATATTCGCACCGGCGAGGAAGATCTTCCAAAAGTTCACCCCGAAGATGGCCGTGAGCCCGGCACCCATCGCCATGATGAAACCGGTGACCGCGCCGCGCAAATATCCGACGAGCGCATTAACCCCTTTCCCAAACCCGACGGAAAGCGCGAGCTGGATTGTCTCGAGAAGGGTTCCGCTCTTAAAGAGGTCTGTGACCAGATTCAAAGCGCCGGCGACTTTTGTTCCGAAGTCGGCGGCCATCGGTCCAAGGCCCTTCACGAGCGCAATGGAACTCTCGATCATCGGCTTGAGGGCACTGTTCACCGGAGTGCCAAACTCCCGGAAGAGAGCAGTCACATAACCGCGCAAAGTGGACATCAGGCCGTTGACCGTCCGCGCTTGCTCCGCCATTCCGCCGGCGAACTTGCCACCCGCGGCGGTTAGATTCAAAAACGCCTTTTCGAGTTGGTCGGTTCCGACCATCCCGTTTTCGACCATCTTCAAAACCTCGGAGTCCGCAACCTTCAGGACCTTGGCAAGCGCGCTGATGATCGGAATACCACGGGATTGGAACTGGTAGATATCGCGAGCAAAAAGCCGCCCCTGGACGATGTTGCGGCCGTAAACGTCGACCAGCTCCTCGAGTGGGATCTTTAATCCGCTCGCGACGTCGCCAAGCATCGTCAGCGTTGGGATTACCCGCTCTTGAGCGAAGCCGAACGCCAGCAGTGCGCGCCCAGCAGAGAGCACCGGCTCTGGTTCAAACGGGGTAACATCGGCAAACCTCGTCAGCTCCGCCGCTAGTGTTTTCGCCTTTTCCAGCGAGCCGAGCAACGTCTTGAACGCAGAGATGGTGCTCTCCTGATCTGCTGCGGCGTTGAAGCTCTTGACCGCAAGGGTTCCCACACTTAGCGCCGCGGCTACGCCGCCCATGAGCGCAGTGATCGGTGAAGTAGCA
>DASVRY010000025.1:0-7009 GCA_036388395.1 Chthoniobacteraceae bacterium | reverse complement strand
GTCTTTTCCCCAGCCAGCGTTTCGGTCTTTCCCCGTGCGCTCCGTTCTTCCCCAGCGAGGCTTGCGTCTTTTCCCCATTCTCCCCCGTCTCGACCAAGCGGCGCTTTCGGTCTCCTCTGACTTCCATGCCGCTCCTTGATTCCAGCGTGGTGGCTTCCCGTGGTTTCACCCGCAGCTTGCAAGCGCCAAAGACGCCTAACGAGGGCGCTGCAGCGAACACGCGTCTCGGTCACGCCTGCTGCTTCCAACCTCCACCTTCCCCTGCCACGCAGCAGTCGCGCCCGAGCCACGTGTCGCTGAGCTTGGGGTCGTTCGGCGCATTCGCACACGTCCCGTGATCGACACTGAAGTTCTTTTTCCGGTGGCGTGGACCGGCGCTGGTTTCGGCGTCTTTGCCGCGGTGCTCTATCAACTCACTTCGGGCGGAGAGTTCGACGGCTTCAGAGTCGTTCCGGCGAGCGCTCGCGAGTGGGTCGGCTATTGGTTCCGCACACTCGAGCTCACACTTATCGCCAGCATTTTGCTGGGTTGGTGCCGCGTTGTCACAGAGCTTGTCGCCGTTAGTTTTGTCGCCTCATTCTTTCTATTACTCGCCAGTTCAGTTGTGTTCTGGCGTAGCGACCGCGGCTTGAGCGTTTCGGCAGTTTGGTGTCTCATCCTCGCGGCTCTCGGCGTTCTCATGTATCCCGCAGTATCAGCCGTCCGCGAGCGATGACATCTACGCTTAAACCCAATGCGCCGAACCATGCGCTGCAGCGAACTGCTCCGCGCGTCACGCTGGCTGCTACACGCCACCCCGCCGCCTTCGCCCATCTTGCCCCCGCCGCCTTTCCGCAGCCAGCGCGCCGCGCTCCGCAGCCGCTGAGCTTCGGGTCGTTCGGCGACTCCGCATCATGTCGGAACAACGTTGGCTAGATTTCTCTGGCGGTGCCTGTACTGATTCCGCAAGCACTTGCTATCCATTGGCGCGGCACCACTGATCCATCGACGGGCGAGTATCGGGAGTTCGACCGCGACCATCCTGTTACGATTACGATCGTGCCTGCAACGCCACGTGGCCCGGCAGAGGACTCTTCGACTTTCGCGGCGCTCAGGCGTTGGCACTCTATACGGAGGACGACCTGCACGCCTGAGACACTGGCCGCCAGATTCTTGCGTGCGGCGGCTGGTGGCCTTCGGATGCAGAACTCGACATGGCGACGTGGGCGAATCCTATCCACTGGCACACCGAACACGGCCCGCTACTTCTCCTCAATTCGGCCGTCGATGGAAGCCGGGAGCTCCGAGATGCAGACTTCTTTCCACTGGACCTTGTTGCCGGTTCATACACCGTGACAACCGGCTATGTTGACGCCGAGCACGAGGGCTACATCCATCGCTTCACCCGATCATCCGGCGTGGGACCTGAACTTCGAAGTGCAACCAAGAGCGATCCAGCGAATCGGCTCCGCTGATCGCTGATCTTGGTTCGTTAGGCCACTAATCCGCGCATGGCGAAGAACACCGTCTATGGCTACTTCATCGCCTCCAACTTCAGCGACATCGCCGAACGTGCCGTGGAGCGCATCGAGGAGTTCATCGGCAGCCGCACCTGGCTTTGCCCGCGCGTCTGACCGTCGATCAGCCTCGCATCGCCACCGATGGGGTCCCGGAATGGGACTTGGGCTTCAACGTCGACCTTCCAGACCCGCACGAGGAGCCGCCAGGCTGGGTTTCGGACATCGAGGCGCTGCTGGAGCTTGCTGTGCAGCTCCGCCGCGAGTTCGACCACGACATCGTCGTTGGCATCTCCGACAACCACACTGACTGCGCGGAGGACATCGCCGAGATCGACTCCGACGAACCGGATGTGGACTACGTGCGACGCTTCGTTGGCATCCAACCTCCCGTGGCCGAACACGGCAGTGCAGCGAACACGCTCCGTGGTCACGCCGCCTGCTTCCGCCTCCTCTTTTCCACCCACTATGCAGGCGTCGCGCCCACTCCGCGTGTCGTTGACTCTGGGGTCGTGAGGCGGCTCCGCACATCTCCCGCAGAACGATGCGTCATTCTGAAACCACTAACGGGGTCATCGGCATTCTCGTGCTGCTTCTTGCCGGCATTTGCGCGCTGGGTTTCCACTCATCCTTAGCAGCTTGCTCCGTCGCTTACGCACTGTGGCGCTGGCAGCAGTTATCGCAGTCATTTTTGGGCTTGGCGTTGGATACGCTGGCGCATGGTTCGACGCTCACGACCAGTCGCGAGGCGATTACCACTTCAACCATTTTCACAACGTCTTTTCCCTTCTTGCTCTCCCCGCATCATTGCTGGCAGAGGCTCAGTCCGGCGACGGCGATTGGGGAGCAGCCGCGGGTTGGGATTACCGGCATCACATCGCTATTGGTAGCGCGGTATTATGGCTCATCTTCTCCTTACTTCTGGGCTTTATGTTTCGCGCTTTCCGTAGCTGGTTCACTCAGCGTCGCAGTCATGCAGCACAACACTCACTCCCAACAACCGTCGCCTAACCAGTCTGGAGCTAGGGGGTTGGTGGGCGAGGGCAGCGTGTGGGCGGTGGAAGTTATAGTCGTGGAGGAAGGGAGTGAGGTAAGTAGCGCGGTGGTCGGAGGAGTCGTAGGAACGGGCGTAGGCCCATTCGCGGCTGAGGGTCTGGATGAAGCGTTCGGCTTTCCCATTGGTCTGGGGGCGATAGGGTCTGGTGAAGGAGTGTTTTAAGCCGAGCTCGCGGCAGGTTTGAGCGAAGAGTTTGGAGCGATAGGTGGAGCCGCGGTCGGTGAGGACGCGGCGGATGGGGATGGCGTGATCTTGGTAAAAGGCGACAGCCTGGCGGAGAGCGGCCAGCACGTTGGGGGTGCGTTCGTCGGGGAGGAGGCAGGCGAAGCCGAAGCGGGAGTGATCGTCGATGGCGACGTGGAGACTCTCGACGCCGGCGCCCGGATTGCGCTGGGTTCTGTCCCCGTGGCACGGACGCCGGGGCGTGCGAAGCGGCCTAGCTTCTTGATGTCGAGGTGGAGGAGGTCGCCTGGATGAGGGTGTTCGTAGCGGATCGGTGGAGGTTTGGGCGGTTCGAGATTGCTCAGGCGGTGGAGCCCGTGGCGGCGCAGGAGGCGGGAGAGCGTGGCCAAGGAAACGTGGGGTAGGACGGTGCGGATCTGGGCGTAAGTGCGACGTTGCCGGCGCAGGTCGAGGATCTGCGCTTCGAGGTCAGCGGCGGTGCGACGCGGCTGACGCCGCGGTCTGGAAGAGTGATCCTCCAGGCGCGTTGGGAAGCCTTGAGCACGCGCCCGAGCGAGCCAACGGCGGAGGGTCTTTTCGCAGACGCCGAGGGTGGTGGCGGTAGCCCGGAGCGAGCGGCCGTGAGCGAGGTGATAAGCGACCATTTTGGCTCGCGTGAGCGGGGTCAGAGTGGCATTAGCATGCATAGTGTTCGAGCGGGATGGAAGGCGGTGGAGCATCCACCACCACCAGCCTGCCCGACCCTTTCCGTGCGGACAACCTCTTGAAACATGACACCTAACCAGTGCGCTCGAGCGAACCGCTCCGCACGTCACGGACTGTGCTTTTCACCGCCTTCGCCCCCCACCACCTATCGCCCGCGCAAAGGCCGCGCCGTGCTCGGCGGTCGCTGAGCTTGTGGGCGTTCGGCGCACTATGATCACCGTCCTGCGATTGATTGGAATCGGCGCATTGGTTTGGCTCACCTACTTCACCGGAACCAAGCTAACTAAGATGGCTCAGATCCCGGGCTTCATCAGCGGGCCGGCCCCGGAAACGAAGGTAATCACCAGCAAAACTATTTTGCCAGGCAGTTATGGCGACGCCTATTGGCTGGCATGGAACGACGTAGGCATCCGCACCCCTAGTCGTGACCGCATCAATCTCCCGCGAGACGTTTGGCAGAGTTACAGCCGCGGCGACCGCATCGAGGTTCTCTATTTCGCCGCGGATCCGTGGCCGTATCACCGTATGGACATTTTTGCAGAGAACGGAAGCTTCGTTTTCGACGCTGTTCTTCTTGCCGCGTGGCTTGCGGGTATCGTGACACTTTCTACGCTGCAGATCCGCCACCTTTTTCATTGTCGAGGACAAGTCCCTCCGCCCCTTCCGAGCGCGTATCCGCAATGAACGGGGCTCTTGAACGCACGTATTGCTCCGGTGGACGCGACTCCGAAGCGAACCGTCGCCTGACTTTCGCGGTCGAGCGAACAGCTACGTCCTGTCACGTCTGCTGCGCCCTGCGGAACCGACCATGCAGCAGCCGCGCCAGTCCTCCGCTGCGCTCACCTTTAGCGTAGGCCACTGACATGCTGTCCCGACGGATTTATCTCGTCGCGTCGAAAGTAGGGTTTGCCACGGTGTTCTTGAGCGTTGCCCTTGGCCTGTATGTGGTCTGGTGCGAGCCACCGAACTCCACCGAAGCGAATGCCTAGGCTCAACTTTGCAGTGCAACATTGGTTAGCTAGGAAGGAAGCATTGATGGGGTGTTTTATATGCGTCTTTTTCTCGGTCGGTTGTTGAGGTGTGCGGCGATCGTGTCGCTTTGGCTTTCATTTCGAGCATCCCGAGGACCGCCTTTCGATCTTACTCGTCACGCTCAATGTTCTCCCGTGCGCCTGAATCAATTCGACCGGAAACGCACCAGGTCGGCGGGGATGATTGGCTCGCGCCGATCTTCAATAACTTCGCGCACCTTGGTTGGGCGGCGCATTTGCCGACGATGTATGGCTTCCGGGAGTCAATGCTCCTGGGCGCCGCGCGCTGCCATCGCGGAGACTTTCGCCAACGCATGGGTCTTTTGAGGAATGCGTCCGGTCTGAGCATCCCGCTGCGTGGAGTTTGAAGTGAATTGAAGACTCGCCCAGCAGCCTGCAACAGAAGGTGAACGCCGCACTCGTCGGCCGTCGAACTTCACCGCGCGTCGCGGCCGGCGAAATGGAGCAGTTCGAGAATCTGGCCGCGGAGCTTGAGAAACTCCGGGCTGCTCCGATCACGGGGCCGTTCGATCTCCACGCGAATGGTCTGCTCGATCCGGCCAGGACGCGGACTCATGATGACGATCGAGTCGCTCATGTAGATCGCTTCGTCGATATCGTGCGTCACGAGGAGCATCGTGGTGCGACGCGCTTGCCAGAGGCGCAGCACTTCGTCCTGCATCCGCATGCGGGTGAAGGCGTCGAGCGCGCCGAGCGGCTCGTCGAGCAGGAGGACTTTGGGATGATTGATCAGCGCGCGCGCGAGCGCGACCCGCTGCGCCATGCCGCCGGAGAGATGATGCGGATAGCTGTTCTCGAAGCCTTCCAGCCCAACCAGCCGGATGAACTCGCCGATTTCGTGCTGCTGCTGGGAGAGTACGCCGCGCGCGACTAGGCCGGCCTGCACGTTCCGCCGGACCGTGAGCCAGGGGAAAAGATTCGGGTCCTGGAAGACGAGACCGCGGCTGGCGCTCGGGCCGGTAATCGGATCCGCACCGACCAGCAGTTCGCCGGAATCCGGCGTATCGAGACCCGCAATGAGACGGAGCAGCGTGGACTTGCCGCAGCCGCTCGGTCCGACGAGCGAGATGAGCTCGCCGGCGCCGACGGAAAGCGACACTCCGCTGAGCGCGAGAAACGCCGCGCCATCGGGCGAAACGAACTGTTTGCTCACCTCGCGCGCTCGCAGCGATGAGCCTTCGGCAGAAATCTCCGCAACTGGCGCAGCTACCATTTGATCGTTCCTTTCTGCCAGACGAGCACGCGGTCGCGCACCTTGAAGAGGACGGTCATGATCGTGGAAAAGAACGCCGCCATCACCACCAGCGCGGCATAGACTTTCGCATACTCCGCCCATCCTTGCGCCCACTGGAGATACCAGCCGAGCCCGGATTTCACGCCGACTGTTTCCGCGACGACGAGCGTGAGGAAGGAAGCGCCAAGGCCCATGAAAAGCCCGATGAAAATGTTCGGCATTGCGGCGGGAATCGCCACGCGGAAGATGAGGAAGGCGCGGCCGGCGCCGAGCGTGCGGGCGACATCGAGATACGAGGCGCGCGTATTGGAGATGCCGGAGGCGGTGAGCATTGTCACGGGGAACCAAACCGCCAGCGCGATCAGTCCGAGCGCGGAAAACAATGCGTTCGGCGCGACGACCATCGCGAGCGGGATCCACGCCGTCGCGGGGATCGGGCCGATGACTTTAAGGATCGGCATTCCCCAATACCGCGCCGGCTCAAACCAGCCAATGCAGACGCCGCTGATCACGCCCGCGAGCACGCCGAGGGTGTAGCCGCCGAGGAGCAGCCGGAGCGAATGCCAGGTGCTGTCGAGGATCATGGCGCGATCCGTCACGAGACTCTGCAGGACGGCCGCGGGGCTCGGGAAATACGGCATGGGGAGCAGGCGCAGGCCGGAGGTGATGACTTCCCACAGGCAAAGCAGCATGATCGCGGCGGCGAAGATCGGGCACATCTCGCGCATCCAGCGGCGCAGGCCGGACCAAAGCGGCTGCACGATGAGGAGAAAGACGCCCAAGCCGAGCATCACACTGAGGAAGATCGTGAAGCTGCGCGATTCGAGGGGCGGCTCTTTCGCGGAGATGAAAACGTGGACAGCGAGCGCGAGCGCTGCCGCGAGTGGCACCGCCACGACCGTTCCCCACGGCGTCTTTGCGACGGTGAGCGGCGCGACGGAACCTGCGGGCGGAGTCTGTGCAGCCGGTTCCTTGGCCTCAATCGCACCGGTCATTTCGCGAACTTCGATGCGGGGGAGCAGCAGGTCGCCATGAGGAAAGGCGTGCCGATCGTGGCCAGCTCGATGGCGAGCCGCTGCGCCTGATCCGGCGGGATTTGCCCGTCCGCAAGCCGCTCGACTTCGAGGGTCTTGAGCCAGTCATCGGACACGCCGTCCAGCTTCGCCCACGCTTTGCGCGACAGGTCGGCGAGATCGGTGCCCGGCAGGAGCATGCCGGCAGTTTTCATCCCCGTCGCCGCGGTCAAAATCGCGCCCTCGCCGCCGGAGATGCTCGGGATGTA
>DASVRY010000024.1:0-7326 GCA_036388395.1 Chthoniobacteraceae bacterium | reverse complement strand
CAGGCTGAGCCAGAGGCCAAATGCCGGAGCGAGAACGCTCTGCGTGAACTCCGCTCCGAGCCAACCGCCGAGGCCATTCACCGCGAGCAGCATCCCGAGGTGCGGTCTGCCTGGCGCGGTCGCCGGGTGGATGAGCAGGGGAAAAAGCAAACCGGCCGGGAGCAGTAGAGGGAGCGCAGTCGTCGCGACGAGGCGGGCCATCTCCCATGCATAGCGGGAAGGCGCCAGTTCATAGGGCAGGTAACGCAGCTCGCCCTGCTGCAGGATGAGGATCGCCGGCTCGATCGCACAACCCAGGGCAGCCAGGCCGAGGGCCACGGGCAGAGCTCGCCTCCCGAGCCGTGCGAGCAGCGGCACGAGCAGCGCCGACGCGGCGAGCGCGAGCAGCACGATGCAAAGCACGCCGCCGCTCGAGAAGTGCGAGTTCACGGTGACCTGAGAGAACTGGCTCTGCAGAATGACCTCACTCCCGAGCACGAGAAAGCCGGAGACGAAGGCCAGGCTCAACGGCCGAAAGGCAGCCCGAGCGGAATCCGGCTCGGGCGCAGGTTCTTCATCAACGGCGCGCCGGGAGATTGCGAGGGCCAAGGCGGCTGCACCGAGGTTTGCTCCGATCGCCAGGAAGGTGGTGCCGTTTAAACCGAAAGCGGGCAGCGCAAGGAGGAGCGTGAGCAGGATACCGGCGACTCCGCCGAGGGTGTTGATCGCGTAGATCGGCACCATGCGACCGGCGCCGAGACCCGGCTCCATCCAAGGGAGCACGAGTCCCATCAGGATCGCGGGTGGCGTGACGACCGCCAGCGGGAGGAGCCACTTCATCCATGCAGCCGTGCTTGCAGAATGGTGAAGGCGATCAGCAAACGGCGTGGCAAGCAGCAACAACCCGGCCAGAGCGGCCACTCCCGCTTCCGCTGCGGCAATGCCCAGCCAGGCTTGACGGGGCCGCCATTTCGAGGCGAGCCACGCCCCCGCGGCGAGGCCGAGAAAAAACGCTCCGATGACTTTGGAGAATGTCCCCGCATTTGCCCCGAGCAGATCAACGAGGCGTCGGACCCACAGCAGTTGATGCGCAAGCGCCGCTGCGCCGCTGATGAAGGCGACAAGAGCAGCGATGCGAAAGCTCAAAGCGGCGGATGGAGGCGAGGAGCTTATCGCGGAATCGTGCCGTGCGCCCGGTCGGCCGCGCAAGCAGTGTGAAGGTGAGCCCACAGGCGGAAGCCAGCGCCGCAGCCTGATTCCCTGGCGGCGCTGGCTCTCGCAGAATGGTGCTGCTGAGCTAGTCTCTTGAAATGATCTCGATGCTGCGACGATAGCGCCGCAGTCCGAGAAGGCTGGCGCCAATAATC
Organism: Chthoniobacteraceae bacterium; assembly: GCA_036388395.1. GTDB lineage: Bacteria > Verrucomicrobiota > Verrucomicrobiia > Chthoniobacterales > Chthoniobacteraceae > DASVRY01. Next base: position 5,980 of record DASVRY010000024.1, on the reverse strand, counting down.
AAGAAACCTACTGCAGCGGGTTCGGGAACGACGCTGTAGGTGACGGTGTAAGGTGCGCTATCGGCCTGCTTTTGGTACCTATCTTTAACTAAAAAGGTCACGGTATATTCGCCGGGCTTGTTGAAGGTATAGTTGCGGCCATGCACATGGCCGAAGGGGTCTAGCGGCGGGTTCTCTCCCGTTACATTCGGGATGGTCGCCTCCGTGCCTTCCAAGCCTAAAGGAACGCGTGATTCGGTAAGCGGAAAGCTTCCCCCATTCACGGGTCCGAGGCCGATATCCCAGCCGCTGGTCGCTGCAGTCGCGCCACTCTCCCAGAAGCGGAACTGACCCCCTTCGGGTCCGGAAACGCCCGCAATGTGCATGTCGATAAAAGAGCCGGTACCCGCGCCGTAGATACTCTTCGATTCGTAGGCAGTTCCGAATGCGAACGGGAGCAAGGGGCCGATGGTAGGATTGCTTTCCGTCGCTGCACTGGCCAGCGCACGAGTTTGATCGGCGAGCACATAGAGCGAGAGATTTGGCGAACCTGGGAGAGCGTAATAGGTGTCGCTTCGGGTGGTCCAGAGTCCTGCGCGGACGCCCGACGACGTGAGCGTTGGAAAGAAGATCGTCTCCGCCGCCTGGACAACTTGATCGCTCTCGTTGTAGAAGGCGAGAGCATCGCCGAGCTGCCCGTCAGCTTTATCCAAGCCGACTGCGACATGCGCGGCAAAGGAGGTGGCAGATGAGGAAATGAAGATGGCTACCGTGAGCGTGCTTAGGCTACTTCTAATCATCTCGAGGTGTGTTCTATTGGTTGTGAATGGCCTTAAACGGACAGCTAAGCGCGTGACTGGCGATGCCGGCGGAGGGCTGGAAACGCTGCGCCAAGGAGTACAAGCAGGGCCGAGCCCGGCTCAGGGACGGAGGTGAAAGTGGCCTGGAAGCCCTGGGTGGGATCTTCGTCTACACTCGAGCCGTTGCCGCCGATCACCAGAGTGTAGGTGCCGGGGAGCAGGGAGAATGTCGCATGGACAGTGTTTGCTGCTCCACCGGGAATGTTCCCGATGTATTCCAGACTGGGAGCCCATGTAATGACCGCGCTATTGTGGTAGACATGGTTCTGCCGGGTGCTTCCTTCCGGCCAATCCGTTGTCTGCCAGTTCGACCAAAGAGTGGCTCCTGGGAAAAGATTGCCGCCATGGAAACCTGTAGAAGATTGGGTGCTTGGGATGTCTGCCTTCGGCTCCAGGCGCATCGTCAGCTCGGTTGCCTCCGTCAAGGTAAGGGCGATCCATTTCGATTCGTGGGACCATCCCATCGGTGTGCCACCGGCGCTCTGCGTGGCATCATTGTCCTGCCAGCTCCATCCGCCAACACTCCCTGAGATGCTGGCCGCGTCCACGCCGCTCATAACCAGCTGTGTCGAGTAGGGAACACGGAAGGTCCCAGCCGGCCTTCCAGAACTGGTGATTGCAGCCTCGGATGGCGTTGCAAGTGACAGGAGTGCGAGCGCGGACAATACCGGCGCGAGTTCATGGCTTTTCATAGTTATAGGATTGCAGCGGGGCTTTCCTTGTGGCGTTACCAGGTCCTATTCAGCCGGTAGAAACGAGCGGAGTCGGACTGGGTGCTCTCATCGATAGTGCGGAAGGTTCCGGTGGAGCCGGGGCGTCTGGTCATGGAGCGCCAGGAGCCATCGAGATCGGTGCTCCACTGGAGAAGCCAGCCGGTCGATGGGGCGGGCCACCGGAGGCGAAGGTCGGTGGTAGCTATCTTGTCGATTTCCAGGCGCGGCATGGCTTCATTACGATCCGGGATGCCGTTCGCATTACGATCGCGACCGAGTCGCACGCCTTCTCCTCGCCTCGTCCCCACGAAGGTGAGCGCATCATCGGGGCTGATGCTGGCGAGCAAAGCCGCACGGGCAAGTGGGGCAGCGGTCTCGGTATCCGGGATGTAAGTTCCGCTTGGCGAGTCGTAAACGTAGCTCTGCAGCTTTCCTCCGATCGTGCCCCTCGCGACCAGATCGCCAGCCAGTGCGCCGCTGCGGCCTTCGAGCAAGGCCAGCTCAGCGATTGTTTCGCTTCGAGTTGCGTTGGCTGCTGTGATCGTAATGCTGCGCCCCACGACAGGCGCGGTGTCGTTGGCGAAGGCCAGCATGAAGGCGGTTAAATCTAAGGTGTCCTGCGCCGTTGACAGCCCAGAGAGCGAGTAGGGATGAACTGTCGGAAGGGCGAAACCTGTTCCGTCGTGAAGCATTCCGAATCCAGTGGGTGAAACTTGTCCGACGCGTGGATTGAATCCGAAGCGCTGGTAAGTGGTAGCAAGCGACGGGTTCTTGACCGGCTGGGTGGAGCCAACGGTTGACGGCAGGTCGACGTTGTTAAGTGGCGATGGGACTGGCGTGAGACTCGGGTTGGCGACGATGCCAGGGGGAAGGTTGTGGCAGGTCGTGCAATGATTCTCTTCGATCTCGAACAAGTCCTTCCCGCGGTGCGGATTTCCGCCGTTGATGCTCAGCGGCATCGTTCCATCCGCTCGGAGATATGGATTCGGATGGTGCTTGAGCGTGAGGAGGTACTGGACCATGGCGTCGATGTCGGCGCTGGCGAGTTCTGGTCCGGCCATGAGCTTGTTGAAGGTCGGGTTGAAGGTCTGCAGCGTTGGTCGGTCGCCACGCCAGTGAAAGGGGGCGCCTTCCTGCATGCCGCGCAGGGTCTGCGTGACCATCGGGCCTTTCATCGGATGAAGGTTCCGCGTCCTTGGCGTCTCGTCGTGCAGTGAGAGGTTCTTCCCGATGACGGTGTCCATGGTTCCGCCACGGTCGCCGAGATCCCAGGCAAGGCCGTCCACATCGCCATCGAGATGGCAGGTTGCGCAGGAGATTGTCCCGTTGCCCGAGAGCCGTGCATCGAAGAGGAAGCCTCGCCCTTCCCGGACCGCCGCAGGCATCGGATCATAGCTACCTGTGGGAACTTCACTAAGGACGGTCGCATCCGCGGTGGAGACGGTGGAAATCGTGTTAGCCAGCTTGTTCAGCACGAAGAGCCGTTGCTGATCCTGCTGCCAGGCCAGCGCCCGTGGACCGCGCATCTGCCGCGCGTTACCCGAGGTCCGCACATTCACCCGGGCGACAATTTGGCCGGTGGCGGAGGAGACTTTGGCCAGACGATCGGAGTTGAAACCAGCGACCCAGAGGTGGCTGCCATCGGCGGAGAAAACTGCTCCTGTAGGCTGGGCGATCGACGTATTCAGCCCAGTCTGGTTTGGGAAGACGAAATAGTTTAGCGTCGGGTGGAGATCATAGACTGTCGCCGTGCCATCGCTGATAGTTAGCTTGGTGAGTCGATGGTCTGCGACATGCCCACGTAGCGCCGGTTCGAAGGCGATGAGATTGCGCGCCTCGCTGTTCGCTACCCAGAGATCGCCGGTCTGCGGATGGACCGTGAGATCGAGAAGATTTGTTCCGACGCCGCTAAAGTACCGGGCGACGGTGCCGGAGGTGGCATCAATCTCCACCACGTCGCGGTCGAGAACCGTGTATCTGATACGCGAATCGCTTGTGCGGACAATTAGCGCGGTCTTGGGGGCTGTCGGGAGTGAGGTGTTTGTCGGTGCTGGTGGATTGGGAGCGTCCTGGTGGCGGAGAATCGTCGTGTTATTTCCTGAGAGGAGGAATGCGGCGTAGACCTTTGTGCCATCGCCGCTGGCCGCGAGCGCGCGTGGGTAGTTGCCCTCGACTGCGATGCTGGGGAGCGGTACGCGAGAGGCTGCGTCGAAGACCCGAATGAGATTGTTACGCGCGCAGGTGACGAACGCTTTGCCTTGGGCGAAAACCACGTCAGCCGGTTCGTCGGACGCGGGCAGAGTATCGATCACGACCCGGCGGCTGAGCGACACGACGGCCACGCTGTCGCCTAGTTCACTCACCACCCACGCTTCGTCATTGGTCCGCGCCCGCACCGAGACGGGTTCAAGACCGACCGGGATCTCCGCGATGAGCACGGGTTCCGGATTCGTGGAGTTCGAGATGTCGAAGACGGAAAGCCGTGCGTCGGGTGTGTTGAGGGCAAGCAGCGTGCGGCCGTCTGGCGTGATCGTGATGGAGTGCGTATGCCGCGCCTCGAAATGGGTATAGCCCGTCGCAGCGGCCGATGGTCCGAGGATCATAGCCATGGCAGCGGCAGCAAGGTGCATGATCCCGACGCGAGAGAGCGGGCTCCAGCCTGAAGCTGCGTTTAAGATGAAAAGGCGTGGCAATGCTAAACGGCCCATGAGGGGTCGGTTTAAATGGATGGCAGACAGCGGCGCATAGGATCGTGGATTTGCCTGCCGCCCCTTTAGCAGTAGCGATGCCTAACCCAGCATATTTCTCGGTTAGTGAACGCTAATCACAGTTCGTGAGCGGGCTCCAAGGGGGGAATCGCTGGCATCCTGCTCTTTCAAAAATCTAACTCAGGTCTTAGACGATGGTCGCTTCACCTTTAGCATCGCCCTTTCTCCTGCTCAGAAGAGTGCACGATGGCTGTTCGTTTGGGCAAAACGCACCACGGCCCGGAGGCAACGATCACACTCCAAAGCGCCTGAGCGGCGTTCAACGGCGAGGGGCGGCCGGCGCCTTCATCGTGTCGGCAATACCATGGAAGGCAGCCCTCCAGGCGGCTCGCGCGTTGTCATCAAACTCATCCCCAAGTGTCTCCTCCAGCGCTTGAAGCAGGGCGCCAATCGCGGGTGGATAATATTCTGGCCGGACACCATAGCCTCGGTGACGTTCGCCCAGGCCGCCGAGCATCTCCCGCAGGCGAGGAGGGTTGCGCAGCTCACGCACCGCTCCTGCAAGGGACGAGAGAAAGAGTTCGTGCTGCTTCGGCATGTTCGTCCCTCGGAAAAGGCAGCGAATCTCCGGGAGTGCGACAAACAGATGGTCGTAGAACCGGTTAACAAAATCTTCGCCGGCGAGAACGACTTGATCGATCTGGCTCTGCACGATGAAGGGACCATCGGGAGCAGTCAGCCCCTTGATCTCAAAGAGCCGCTGCGGCCGGGTCTGCCCGCGGAGCAAGGTCTTGAAATCATCACCCAGCGCCACGTCGTTACTGATCTGCTCGTAGCATTCCTCGGTGATGAGTAATTGCGTCCGGAGCTCCTTGTTCTGTGCTTCCACACGTGCGGCGACATTCACCGTGTCGCCAATGGCCGTGAGCTGCTGTCGCTCGGGGTGGCCGATCCGGCCGACGATGGCAGGGCCAAAATGGATGCCCACTCGAAGCGAGAGTTCGCTGCCGAAGTGATCCACAAGACGCCGACTCAGCTCACGGACCGAATGCTGCATGTGCAGCGCGGCTCGGACGGCACCGAGGCAATGTTCATGCGGTGTGCCGCCATTGACGCCCCATAAGGCGAGCAGGCCGTCGCCCAAGTACTTGTCGATGTAGCCGGCATTCGCGAGCACGGCCTCACCGATCCTAAGAAAGATGCGATTGATCACATGCACGACGTCGTACGGCATCAGGCCGGAGGCGAAGTCGGTAAAGCCATTGATGTCGCAGAAGAGGACGGCGAGCGGAAGCTCCTCGGATCGTGAAGCGGCACGCGGATCTGCGCCGGAGTAACGCTGATCCTCGTGGCGGACCAGTCGCTCAACTCTCACCGCGCCAGAGGTGCATGCCTGGCAAGCCAGCCGGATCTCGTCTGGCCAGGAGCGGATTCGCGCAATCTCGACCTCTTCCGCTGTGCGCTTCGAGACATGCTCAAGTCCGTCGACAATCCTCACCCGACAGGTCGTGCAGCGAGTGTTCCCGCCGCAATCGTGGAAGAGGCGAAGGTTTTTAGCGAGAGCCGCGTCGAGGACGGTGGTGCCGGCCGTGACCTCAGCGCGAATTTCCTGCGCTTCTTCGAGGAACGTAATGATCGGCATGAACAACCCGCGGCTGCGGGCACGCAGGAATACGTTGCCGTTGAGGCGGCGTCAACAGTTCGTAAACAGGGTTATCGC
>DASVRY010000023.1:0-5353 GCA_036388395.1 Chthoniobacteraceae bacterium | reverse complement strand
GCCCCCATGATGTCTCCGGCAGCTTCTCGGATACTCCAGAAGGATTTCACCTGCAGGAGTGGACCTTCCGCGAGATGCGAAGCCGCCTGCGGCGGGCTGGCTTCACCTCGAGCTATGCCTATCGGGTAGGGAAATGCAGGCGCGGAGCCCTTGCCAACCGGGTGACAGACACGCTCGAGGCCCTTTTCGGTTTCCTGCCGCGTCGATGGCAGCGCCAGTTGAGCCAGCGGATCTTCGCTAGTGTCACCATGATGGCAGTGAAGGATTAGGGGCGAGGTGACACAGAACTCACACGCGCAATGTCGCGCGTCGTCGGACGGCTCCGAGTCGCGCAAGGTGCTCTACCATTTCCGCACCCGGGGGCGGGGCGCGGAGGCGGTGCACATCAGCGGCATGGCAAGCGCCCTAGAGCGGCTCGGCTATAGCATCGTATTTTCGAGCCCGATGATGCTCGATCCTCGGGCGACTGCCGGTGCCAATCCTTTCGACCCGCGCATGCGCTCCCGCTGGCAGGAACTGCTTACGCGCTTCACGCCTGGCGCTCTTTTCGAGTTGATGGAGATCGCGTATAACTTCGTTGCGTTTCGCCGCAACCAGCGGCTCGTGTCAGTCGGCGGCTTCCAGTTCATTTATGAGCGCCACGCCTTTTTTCTGTTTTCGACAGCTCTACTGGCGACGCGGCATTCCCTGCCGCTGATCATCGAAGTGAATGAGCTGGTCGGCGATGAACGCGTGCGCGCTCAACCTCTGCTCGCACCAGTCGCGAGATGGTGTGATCGCGTTGCATTCGAAAGGGCGGCTCTGATCGTCGTCGTTTCGCCTCACCTAAAGCGCCGGATCGAAGCCATGGGCATCTCGTCTGAAAAGGTGCTGGTGTTGCCAAATGCCATAAGTGCAGAAGCTCACAGCCAGCCCGCCTCTGGCCAGCGTGTGCGGGAGCGGCTTGAGCTTTCAGGAAACTGCACCATTGCGTTTGTGGGATGGTTCGTGCCTTGGCATCATCTTGACTGGCTTGTGGAAGCTTTTGCGGATCTAGCAGCAATGCACCCGACGTTGCGGCTCCTGCTCATCGGTGACGGACCGCTCCGGCAGAACCTAGTGAGCCAAGTGCAAGCTCTGGATGTGCAGGAGAAGGTATGTTTCGCGGGCAACATCAAGCATGCAGACGTTGCGGAATATGTCGCCGCTGCCGACATTTGTGTGATCCCGCATAGCAACGAGTACCGCTCGCCCATCAAGCTGTTCGAATACATGGCAGAGGGAAGGGCGATTGTCGCTCCAGCGACGGAGCCGATCTCCTGCGTCATCGGAGATGGGATGAACGGGGTGCTTTTCAAGCCGGGTCTAAAGGAGGATCTCAAAGTGAAGCTGGCCAGCCTCGTCGCAGATCCCCAGCTCCGGGAGAAGCTCGGTGAGTGTGCGCGTACCCATGTGCTCGCAACGCACACTTGGGAGAACAATGCACAGATGCTTTTGCGAAAGCTTCAGGCGTTAACGGCGGTATAGATCTTGGAGTTCCTAAGCTCGCGCGAGCGCAGCCCTGGTCCAAGCCACTGCGGTGGCTCGATTCTGATGCAGGGCCGGAAGTCACACCGGTGTGAGATCGCAAGAATTGATCGTGCGCGGCACAGCACGCATCGTTTCGTGCTCGCTAGTGCTGGGTTGGAACGTGGGTCAGGCTGATCGGGGTGAAAAAAAACATTCTGCGCAGCGCCAACGGCGCCTCCGGCTGCTCTCCGCGATTTGGGATCGGTTCCAAGCCGCGCGACGAGTTTAGCCGTGGTGTCTGTCTTCATATTACAAGATCCTCAGCGGTGCCTAAGCACCAACTCAGGCTACGAACACCTGAAGATGGCGAGAGCGGCCGCCAACAGCTCTGCCGATGCTGCACCGCGCCATCGGATAGGCAGGGCAGCGAACCCGAGTCTCTAGCAAGATTGTGCAGTTGGCGCAGTGGGATCGACAAGAGAATGGCACACGGGCCCAGCGCGCGAGCTTGAGAACAACAGCCTACACAAGCAAAGAGCCTGCTTCTCGCCACCTAACGAAGCGCGTTGCAGTGCTCGCTGGGGTAGGCAGTGAGCATTGAAGGAGGTGTCGGTCGCGCGAGAAGCCGCCTTGCATCCACTTCGGCCCAAGGACCGAACGTTTGGGAGCGCAGGCCTGTAACGAGGGCTTTACAGGATGGCTCCAGCGGTAGGATTCGAACCTAACAGCCGGGGTGCTTTTCGCGCATCATGGCACATCCACCGACACGCTTACTCTGGCGAAGGTCGTGCTTCGCTCGCTGAGGCTGACTCATTCGTGACGAATGATGCAGCTCCCGGTGTTGCGTTTTGTTGCGCTGGCTAGGCGAACCGGAACTGCGGCTCGACCACTTTCCCGCGGAGCGGTGGCCTCACTCCAAACCATTCTGCCGCGAGTTCCTTCGTCACGAACTCACCGGTGAGCGTCCGGATGTCCTGATACTCGCGGCTCACTTCGGTTGCGCTGGTGTTGCACTCACGAGCGACTAGAACCGGGTCGCCAGTCTCTGCCATGCGGTAGCTGATGAAGCTCGAGCGCAGTGCATTCTTGCGCCACTTGATGCACGTCCAACGGGTGAGCTTTGCCGTGAGCTTCGCAACGGGCGGACTCGCCGGCACGACGCGGCCGCTGCCGTGTGCGGCGCTGGTGTGACGCCAAGGCTCCAGCCATTCGACCAGAGCCGCGTGAAGCGGCGCGAGGTACCGCCGACCAATCTTTGAGTTGCCGGCAGTCACTTCGATGACGCCTTGATCCCAATGCACGTCGCGCCAGTGCAGCCGCAAGATGGCGCCAGTGCGCATGCCGGTGAACGCGCCGATCGCGAGCCATGGCAGCCATTCGCGCGCGTGCTCTCGCGTAGCCTCGAGGTAGATCCGGAGCTGATCCGGCGTGTAGACCGGGCTGGTGTGGCTGACCGTCTTCCGGCGAGTGACGCGCTCTGCCTGGGTCGTCTTCTCCTGTGGCAGGAAGTGCCGATCACGCGCGAACGCGAACAGCGTGGCGATCGTGTTCCGCACCTGGTTGCGTCTCCATCCGCTCGCCGGCACGAACACTTTGCCGACGACCTTCTTTCCGTCGAGCTTGCGGCGAACGTGCCCGAGGGTGTCGAGGTAAGCGTCGATATCGGACGACTTCACGTCGCCGAGGACGTGCTCACCGAAGCGCTCGCTGAATCGAGCGAGATCCTTTCGGATCTGGTCGCGGTAAGATTCCGAGAGTTCCTGAGCGGTCTTTGCGGCGCTGAACTCCAGGATCACTTCCCGCGTGAGCTTCTCGATAATCTCTGAGCCAGCGTTGCGCTGGTAGAACCGCACCGCATCGAGAAGCGGGACTTCGCCGAGCATGGCGCGAGCGGCCGCGTAGTCGCGAGCGGCGATATCGACCGGGATCTTGTGCGGTCGCAAGGCTTCACGCGCGGCGATGTAGGTGCGGTGATCGGAGGCGTCGAGCTGGGCTCCGTCGATGTTGCCGTTGATGATCTGAACAGCGATCGCTTCGAGCTTGGCCTTCAGCTTCGGCATGGACACCGCGCTGACGAGGTTCCGTTTCGTGCCGCTCTTCCACCAGCTCACAAAGCGGCCGTCCGCGCGTTCGCACAGCGGAAAGACAATCTTGCCGACCTTCAGCTCGTGCGGACGGGCGTCGGTGCTCGGAGGCTTCATGAGGCCATGTCCTCCTCAGCGATACATTCTCCGATACTCGGCAGGCTTAGCGACGCCCTTCTTCTCATTGTAGGCGCCTTTATCTAACGAGCTGGCTGGAGCGGCGGGCGCTACCTTCGCAGGCGAGGCAGGGGAGGAGGTGACGGTGAAGCTGGAAACACGAGTTGTCGATCCGCCGGCGCCGCCGCTGCTGGTCGTCGTGGTGGTATAGACGCGAGATCCAGGAGGCACTACTGGCGCTGGTGCTGCGTTCGCCGCACTGAGGCGAGCATGTTCTGCCGCGGCGCCGGCGGCAAGCGATTGGCGAAGGGCGGCTTCGCTCGCTGCATTCATGCCCGAAGCACGCGCGGCAACGCGCAGATCATTGGTGACCTGATCGTCTCGAAGGGTGAGCTGGTTCCCATCGGCGGTGTATTGGCCAGGCGCAGTCTGCTGCAGACGTTGGCCAGGCTTTAGACCGACAATCCCCGAATCCGTCTCCACGGATGCAGCGGTGACGAGGAAGAACACTCCTGCTGGAGCAAATTGTTTCGGATCTGGAGCGGCCGGCGCCGCTTGTGCAATCGGCTCTTCGACAACAGGAGCGGGAGCAGGCTCGGGCTTCTTCTCTGGCGCGGGCGTGGCTTGCGCGATCTCCGGAGCCGGGGCGGGCGTTTCCTTGGCGCTCTGCGGTTTGTCGCAGGCAACGAGATAAATTAGCGCAGCGGCTGTAACGGCGGAGGCGATGATCTTCATGACGGGGATTTTCCTTTTCTTTGATCGACTAGCTTTCCGACGCCGCCGCGCGTCGAACGTACGCGGTGGCCGGTTGAAGATTGATCGGTTGGTTCCTCGGCCACCCGGGAGGATGCAGTTGAATCCAAGGGTGTGACGTCCACATGCACAGCGGCCGGCAGCTCGTAAGGTTTCCCTCGCGCCTCCCTCTCTCTGTGTTCCACAACTTGTTTCAGCTCTTTCACGATCCAATTAGAGCGGCTGCGATCCTCAGCTTGCGCAAGCGCATCAATGCGCTCCACGAGCTGCTCCTCTATAGAGATGGTCACCGTCCGCTGTCCTGGAGCCTGTTGTCCTTTAGCCATGCCGGACCGTGCAAGGAAAAATAAGGGGAAGCAATATTATTTCTTGCTCGGGTTTAAGAAACCCGCTTAAACTACGAGCACATGAAGGAATCCACAGCCAACAGGATCCGGAGCCTGACGATCAGCGGCTTGCCCGAAGATCTCCTTGAGACGCTCACCCAAATTGCAAAGAAGGAGAAGCGCTCCCTGAGTGCCCAGATTTGCGTGATGCTCGAGGAGCGCGTCGAGAAAGCCGAGCAACGGGAGCTTCAGCCCGCCTAGTGCAGATGCTGCCTTCTCCTTCCGAGCCAGCGTTGACCGCGATCATTTCGCGGGATCGCTTCGAGGAGTTGGTCCGGGAGGAGATCGCGCGGCAGTTCTCAGCAGACGACACCCGCCGCATCCGACGCGAGCTCGCGCTGATGGTAGCCTCGATCTCACCGAAAGAGGGCGGGCTACTGCTCGGGATGTCGCCTCGAGCTTTCCGCGGGCTGATGGAGAAGCACGGCGTGCCGATGATGCCATTCGGCCACAAGACTGAGCGTTACCGGATCACGGCGATCGTTGCGAAGCTCGATCAGCTGTCGATCGCCGCGAAGAAGGACC
>DASVRY010000022.1:0-12303 GCA_036388395.1 Chthoniobacteraceae bacterium | reverse complement strand
GGTTTGGTTGAGAGGGAGCATGGGCCCCTGCCGGGTCTTGGGCTTCCAAGACAGGCTCGCCATTCACCATTCGGAGCAGCCTGGTGGAGTTCACTGCCCGCCTTGCGTCATCACCAGGATGATCAGCAGGGCGATGATCGCCGCCAGCACAGCCAAGGTGATCTTCACCCAGCTCAGCGGATGCTTGCCCGCAATCGTTCCGGTGTAGCCATTGATCACGATCTGGTAATTCGTCGCGCCGTAGGTGTAGGCGATCAGCCAGATCGGCACGAGGATGTGCTTGAAGGTCTGCCCACTGTAGTTCGTCTGCACGTGCAGGTTGCGGTGAGTGTCGCCGGGAACCTTCTTCGCACAGAGCTGCTCCGTCTTTACCTCCATGGCTTCGCGCGAATGCTCGGCCGCAGCAATGAGATCGATCTGGTATTGCTCCACGACCCAGCCGGAGAGGAAGCCGGGCTCATACGGCTTGAGATCGGTCGTCGTGGGGAAAGGCTCCACCTTCCGCAAAAGCTCCGGCTGCACGCCCTTGGAGGCGGCGACGAGTTCGTCGTCGAAGAAGTGATTGAGCGAACCGTAAGCCGGCGTCCAGCGGGTTTTCCGCACCTGACGTGTCTGCCGCTTCCCATTCGCGTCGGTGTAGCTCTCGCTCTCGTAGTAGTACGTGCCGGAGTCTGCCTGCCAGTCGGCGTGCACCTGCGCGTCGAAGGTCCAGTAGGGGATGTAAAGGCCGTGCACCGTGTCGGTGAGCGCCCGAGATTTCAGCGCATTCGGTGCAAACCATCGATCTCCATACCACGCGCGGACTTTCTCCCGGACGGCGGTTTCTGGGATCTTGAATTCGAGCAGGCTCTCCGGTCGGATCGGCGCCTGGATCTGCTCGGCCGGGATGAGTGCGGACGAGCCACAGAAGTCGCAGCGCTGTCCGACTCGAGTGGGATCAAAAACCGAGATTGCCTGGCAGCTCTGGCACTTTACGGACGTCTTCTCCGCCTGCCAGCCGCGCTGATCAGCGCCGATCTCACGGAGCGCGGTGGCGAGCTCGCGCTCATGAATCTCTCCTGCCGCGTCAAGCTGCGCAGGAGAGATGGTGCTGCAGTATGGGCAGACAAGAGCCTGCTTCGTCGGGTTCCACTGCGCCTCCGCAGCACACGCGGGGCAGGTGAATTTACTCCGCGCAGTGATGTCCTGTTCTGGATTCATGGAAGCTGCGGGTGTTTAGCCACGGAGGGGACGGAGCACACGGAGTTCTGAAGGCTCTAAATGCTGCTTTAGCTCTGCAGAAACTGATCGAGTGCCGCGCGCGTGATCCGCCAAGTGGAGCCAATCTTCTTGCCCTTGAGATCGCCAGCTTCCAAGGTCGCGAGCACGTCAGCTTCGCTAACGCCCAGCACTTGGGCGGCATCTGCGGGAGAGAGAAGCGCCGGGATCCCGGCAGGTGCTGCTGCCGCGGGTGCAGTGCCAGAGGCGACTCCCGCGCCAGCAGCTTGCCCCGGGAGGGGTGGGGGAACTGCTGCACCTGGGGTGCTCTGTGGGCCAAGAACCCCGCCCTGCTGCTGGACCATCTGCTGGGCCATTGCCATGCCCATGGCCATCTCCGCGGCAAAGCCACCGCTGCTTCCACTACCACCGGGCGTCGTCATGCCTTCGGCCATCTGGAATTTCACGTAGTCGTTCAGATTGCCGACCGCGGCCATGCTCGAGCGCTTGTCGATCGCCTGCTCGACTTCTGGCGGGAGGCTGACGTTCTCCAGCACAAAGGTCGTCAGCTCGAGCCCGTACTTCGTCTGCGTGACGGGATTGATCAGCGGCAGAAGGGCCGCGCCGACCTCGCTATAGCGAGACGCCACGTCGAGCACCGGGATCTTGGCCTGCGCGAGTGCTTCGCTGAAGAGACTGACGATCCGCGAGCGCATCGTGTCGGCGAATTCATCGAGCCGGAAGTGGTGATCGCTCCCTGCGACTTCCTTGAGAAAGAGGGACGGATTGGTAATGCGAAAATCGAAGGTGCCGAAGGCGCGCGCCCGCACAATCCCGAAGTCATTGTCGCGCATCATCACGGGATTCGACGTTCCCCATTTATTACCGGTGAAGAGCCGTGTGGTGACGTAGTAGACGTCCGCCTTAAACGGCGAATCGAAGCCGTATTTCCACCCGCGGAGCGTCGTCAGCACCGGGATGTTATCCGTCGTTAGCGTGTGCTTGCCGGGCTCAAAGGTGTCGCCGAATTGGCCTAGATAAACAAACTGCGCCACCTGGGACTCGCGGACGATGAGCTGCGCACCGTTCTTGATCTCCTTGTCCTCATCCGGCCAGCGGTAGCTCAGGGTATCTCGTGAATCATCCGTCCACTCGATGATGTCGATCAGTTCGCCTTTGATGATATTGAAGATGCTCATGGATGTGGTGGGGTGTCGAAGTCGCGGAAGGCAATAGCTACACAGCCGTTCGGCATTGGTGAAGGCGAAACCTGAGACGCTGGAGGTGAAATGCGCCAAGCGGGCGCGGAGCGTTAGGATAAGCCAACTGCCGGCTTACTCAGGGACAAGACCTAAAAACGGCCTCCGGTGGAATTCGCCATGGCGCCGGACCGGTATTCAGTGATCATCTCTCTCAGCCCATGATCCTCGCCAGCGACAATCCCTTTTCCGCTCCTCGTGTTGAACAGCTCCGTTTCCGTTTCCCGGAAGGTGATTGGACGACGCTCGTCCAGCGGCTGGAGGGGTTGAAGTGGCGGGCCACAATTGTCGGTCCGCAGGGTTCGGGAAAGAGCACGCTCCTCGAGCAACTCGTGCCTCACTTGGAGGCGCGGGGTTTCGTTCCGCGCCTGATGCGGCTCCCTACTGAGAGCAAGATGGCGGAGAAAGAGGCGCAACTCATCGAGGCGCGGACGCTAAAAACCCCAGATTTCCTCCTGCTCGACGGCGCCGAACAGCTTACCACCCGCCAATGGTTGCCGCTGCGTGTCGCGATCGACGCGCTCGCTGGTGCCGTGGTGACGGTTCATCGCACGAGTCGACTGCCGACTCTCCTGGAGCTCAGCACCACTCCGGCACTTCTCAACGACCTCGTTTCCGAGCTCACCGGAGGGCAGTTGGAGCCCGGAGAAGCGGCCGCCATTCTCCTGCGGCATCGTGGGAATATCCGGGAGAGCCTGCGGGAGCTGGAAGAGCGCTTTAGCGGCTGAGGACGATCGGCGCGGCGAATTTATTTAGAACAATTCTTGATAAGGTCGGCGCAGCGTGGTTGGTTTCACGCCCGCATGACGCGCAAAACCGAAGCCAAGTCCTACGACGAGACGATCTCCGAAAAGGGGTTCCGTTTTACGGAACAGCGCCGGCAAGTCTACGACACGCTCATGGAGCAGCGGGATCATCCGACGGCTGTCGAGGTCTTCATGCGCGTAAAGCCGAAGCTTCCGACGATCTCGCTGGCCACGGTTTACAATACCCTCGAGACGTTGGCTGGCTGCGGGCTCGTGAAGCACGTCAACCACGAGCGCGAACCGTCCCGGTATTGCGCGAATCCTGACGAGCACGCGCATCTCTTCTGCGAGAAATGCGGCTCGGTCACGGACCTGCCGATGCGCTCAAAGCGCCGCCCAAGCGATATGTGGGAGCTGCCTGAAAATGTCGTCATTTCCGGGCACGAAGTCTCTTTCCACGGGCTCTGCCCCAAGTGCGCCACGAGCGCGGAAGCCACACCTAAAGCCCAATCAAGAAAATGAGTTCACTTTCGATTCGTAACCTTCACGTCAGCATCGGTGACAAGGAGATCATCCGCGGCCTCTCGCTCGACGTGCCGAAAGGCGAGGTCCACGCCATTATGGGGCCGAATGGCTCCGGAAAGAGCACTCTCTCAAAGGCGATCGGCGGCCATCCAGACTACACCGTCACCGGCGGCGAGGTGCTACTCGACGGCGAAAACGTGCTCGGCCTCGAGCCGGATGAGCGCTCCCGCCATGGCCTTTTCCTCGCGTTCCAGTACCCGATGGAGATCCCAGGCGTCTCGAACGCGAACTTCCTCCGCGCCGCACTCCAGGCCCGTTTGCCCCAAGGCGAAGAACTCGAAGCGACGGAGTACTACGCCAGACTTTACGAGAAGATGGACATGCTGGAGATGCCTCGCACCTTCACCGCTCGAGCCGTGAATGAAGGCTTTTCCGGTGGCGAGAAGAAGCGTAACGAGATCCTCCAGATGGCGATGCTGGAGCCGAAGTATGCGATCCTCGACGAGACCGACTCGGGCCTCGATATCGACGCGCTCCGGATCGTTTCGAGTGGGGTGAACGCCCTTCGCGGACCGAACCTCGGCGTCCTCTTGATTACCCACTATCAGCGCCTGCTCGACTATATCGTCCCCGACTACGTGCACGTGATGGTCGGCGGCCGCATCGTCCAGAGCGGCGGCAAGGATCTCGCGCTCGAGCTGGAGGAAAAAGGCTACGATTGGATCAAGGAAACACTCAGCGAACCCGCTGGAGTCTAACTACTGCACCGTATGAATACTGAAACAGCTACACCAATCGACATCGACCGCAGCGTCGGCGACTTTTCCTACCCGGAAAAGCACCAGTTCGATGCTGGCTACGGTCTCACGCACGACACCGTTGACTATATCTCCAACGTAAAAGACGAGCCGGACTGGATCCGCGAGTTCCGTCATCGCGCACTGGATGTATTCTTCAGCAAGCCAATGCCCACGCATTGGGCATCGAAAGATCTCGAAGCGATCATCTTCGAGAAGATCCGTTACTACCTCGCGAACGGCCAACGCGCCACGCGTTCCTGGGACGACGTCCCGGAAGACGTGAAGCGGACCTTCGAGCGCCTTGGCATTCCCGAGCAGGAGAGGAAGTTCCTTGCCGGTGTTGAAGCGCAGTTCGACTCCGAGGCGGTCTATTCGAACATCAAAAAAGCCGTTGGTGAGCAGGGGGTTATCTTCGTCGGCTCGACTGAGGGGCTGAAAGAGCACCCTGAGATCTTCAAGAAGTGGTTCGGCAAAGTGATCCCGACCGGGGACAACAAGTTCAGCGCGCTGAACTCGGCTGTCTTCAGCGGCGGCTCATTTATCTATGTCCCACCGGGCGTGAAGGTGAAGCATCCGCTGCAGGCCTACTTCCGGATCAACGCCGAGAATTTCGGCCAGTTCGAGCGCACGCTCATCATCGCCGATGAAGGCGCTGAGCTGATGTATATGGAAGGCTGCACGGCGCCCAAGTTCAACACCGCGACGCTGCACTCTGCAGTGGTGGAGCTTGTCGCCATGAAAGGCGCGAAGATCCAATACGTGACGGTCCAGAACTGGAGCAACAACGTCTTCAATCTCGTCACTAAACGCGCCATCGCACACGAGGAGGCCGAGGTAAAATGGATCGACTGCAACATCGGCTCCCGCCTCACCATGAAATATCCGGGCGTTGTGCTGAAGGGCCGGAAGGCGCGTGGCGAGGTGATCTCGATCGCCCTTGCGAACGACATGCAGCACCAGGATACCGGCGCGAAGATGATTCACGCTGCGGACGAGACGACTTCGAACATCATCTCGAAGTCCATCTCAATCGGCAAAGGCCGCGCTACTTATCGCGGTCTTGTGCACGTGCCGAAGCACCTGAAGGGCTGCAAGAACAATACTGAATGCGACGCGTTGCTGATTAACTCGTCGAGCCGGACCGATACTTATCCAGCAATCACGGTTCGCGGCACGGGTAATTCCGTGCAGCACGAAGCGAGTGTCAGTCAGGTTAGCGCTGAGCAGATATTCTATATGCAGCAGCGTGGCCTCAGCGAAGCGCAGGCGATGAGCCTCTCGGTGAATGGCTTCATCAACGATCTCGTGCGCCAGTTCCCGATGGAATACAGCGTCGAGCTGAAACGCCTCATCGATCTCGAGATGGAAGGCAGCGTCGGTTAACCACTCCCCTTCTACCTAGGCTACGGATCCATCGATCAGCAGCCTAGATACAGACAGATACACTCATGAGCACCGCAGTTTTGGAAGCAGAAGCAATGGAAGAAACGATCGCCGTCGCGCCCGGCAAACTTTTGAGCGCCGGAGCCCTCTCTCGGGAGAATGCCGATTGGCTCGCCGAGATGCAGAGCGTGGCGTGGGAATCCTTTGAGTCCCTGCCAATGCCGATGCGGACGGATGAGGCGTGGCGCTTCGCATCCATCAAGTCGCTCGACCTTGGTAACTTCCATCAGCCTCAGCCGATCGACGCGCATGTGCGTGCCGAACTGTTGAGCCGCTCTCGCGGCTTGCAGAAAACCGCGGGACGCATGGTCTTCGGTAATGATCAAGTCGTCACCCATGAGGTGCTGTCCGAATCGCTCCGCGAGCGCGGCGTCATCTGGCTGCCGCTCGAGGAGGCGGCGATTAAGCATCCGGAACTCTTCCGCAAGTATTTCATGCGCGAGGAGGCAATCCTCGGTGGGCAGAAGTTTGCCGCGTTGCATCTCTCGCAAGCCCGTGCGGGAACCTTCCTCTATGTCCCGCGCGGAGTGGAGATCGATCTGCCGATCGAAGTCTTCCACTGGCTACATGGGGCCGACAGTTCGTGCTTCCCACATACGTTGATTGTTGCCGAGGAAATGAGCAAGGTGACGCTCATCGATTACTTCCAGTCGGCTCACTCAGACGCTGCTGGTCTGGCCGTTGGCGTGAACGATCTATGGCTCGGCGCTGGCGCGAAGGTAAACTATATCTGTACGCAGAATTGGAGCCGCCGCACTTTGGCGTTCCAGATCAACTCCAACGTCGTGGGCCGCGATGCGCATGCGACTACGATGAACCTGAACCTCGGCGGCAGCTATGCACGCACGGAGACGGTCAGCCATTTGCGTGGCTCCGGCGGGCGCAGCGATATGCTCGGCGTGAGTGTGGCGGAAGGAACGCAGGAGTTCGATCACCGCACCTTCCAGGTCCATCAGGTGCCAAATACATCGAGCGATCTTCTTTACAAAAACTCTCTCGACGATCAGGCGCGAACGGTGTTTGCCGGCTTGATCCGCGTCGATCCAGGCGCGCACCAGACCGATGCCTACCAGAAGGTGCGCAATCTTCTCCTCAGCGACGATGCCGAAGCGAACAGCGCTCCCGGCCTGGAGATCGAAGCGGACGACGTGCGCTGCACGCACGGTGCAACCACGGGTCAGATCCAGGAGGAAGAGCTCTTCTATTTGCTCTCGCGTGGCATTCCGAAACGCGCGGCCCAGAAGCTGATCGTCCACGGCTTTCTGCAGGAGGCGATCGATCGCCTCGGCCAGAGCGAGATCACCGAGCTGCTCGGTGCCTGGGTGCAGGCGAAGTTCGACGCGCGGCGTTCCTAGCCAGCCGCGGACAAGCTATAACGCCTGCATAAGCCGCGGGTCGTTCTCCACGGCTTGGAAGAAGGACGGGAAGCGCGGCTGCCAGCCCGTCATCTTCAGCCTCGCATTGCTCACTCGTTTGTTCGTGAGACCGCGCTTGCGGTTCGGATCGGCTTCCCCCGTCGGTGGCAGTGGCCGCTGATATCGCGTTGCCAGCCACTGATAGAGCGCACGCTGTTGGATTGGTCGATCGTCAGCGACATTGAACACACCCTGCTCACTTGTCGTAATCAGGCGGAAGATTGCGTCTGCGGCATCGTCACGGTGCACCTGATTGATCCAGCGCGTGCCATCACCTTCGATCGTAGCCTCGCCGTAAAAGAACTTCTTCAGCATCACTGAACGTCCGGGCCCGTAAAGCCCCGCCAGCCGCGCGGCAATGCCGTTTTTGGCCAGCACAAGCTCTTCCGTGCCTCGGAGGATAAGACCGGTCTCGGGGCGGGGCTCGGCGGGACTCTCCTCGGTCACCACGATCCCATCCGTCTGCGCATACACAGAAGTGCTGCTCACGAAGAGAAACCGCGCCGGCGCAAAGGTGAGCAGATTTCGCATTCCATCGAAGAACACCTTTCGGTAAGCTTCGACACCGCCTTTCCCGGAGCTGGCGCAGTGAACCACCGCCTCGAAGCCGGAACCCAGCCCCTTCACTGCGGCTGCATCACTGATGTCGGCAGCGGCTACAGGGAAAGGTTCCTTCGCGAGTGCGGCCGCGGAATCGGTGGAGTGAGTCACCGCGAGCACTTCCCAGCCAGCCTTGTGAAAGAGGCGTGCAGTGGTCAGACCGAGAAATCCACAGCCGGCGAGCAAAAGTTTAGGCATGTCTATAATCAGCGCGAACAGCGGCGTTGCGCAACGGCAAAGGTGAGGGCGTTCCTTCCCCCTCAACTCTCAACGCACAACTGCATCCCCGACCTCGACTTCCTTCGTGAGCATGGTCTCGCCATCGAAAGTAAAGGAGCCGGAGAAGCTTTTCCCCTCCAACATCAGGGGCAACCAGTGGCGATCATCTTCCCACATTTCGTCGTATGGAATCTCGTCCGTAGAGACCCAGAAGGGGATCGCCTCAGCCGTCTCGATAATCTCGCCCGTGTAGCCGGTGGCGGTGAAGACCGTGCAGTGCAGGCTATAGCCATCGGCGAATTGAAAGCGTAGTTCGCCCCGCTTCTCCACGCCTGTGGGCGTGACGCCGATCTCCTCCTGTGTCTCGCGAATCGCCGACTCCAGAGCCGTCTCACCCGGGTCGATCTTCCCGCCCGGCCCATTGATCTTACCTGCGCCAAGGCCGCGCTTTTTCCGGATCAGAAGCAGTTTGCCATCCTTAATGATGAAGCAAAGATTCGCCCGTTCGCGCGGGGTCCAGTTTGTGAATGGCATGATCAGGAGCAATAGGACCACCGGGTGCGGAGAATATCCAGCCGCGTCCTCGGGAAGCCGCTCGCTGGAGTTCGCCATCGTCTTCGACGCGAGATTCAGTAGGATCAGCTCATGAAATCCCCGCTGCCGTTTCGAGTCGCTGCCATCAGCGGCTTTCTCGCCGTGGCGTTCGGCGCTTTTGGCGCGCATGGGCTGAAAGACCTGCTCGCTCGCTACGACACAAGCGCCATCTGGCAGACTGCCGCGCTCTATCACCTCGTGCATTCGGCAGTGCTGCTTTTCGTCGCCGGACGGGAACCATTGCCCGCCTGGGCGTTCCGGCTTTTTGCCGCTGGTATTCTCGTTTTTAGCGGGAGCCTTTACGTGCTCAGCGTCACGAATGTCCGCTGGCTCGGTGCAATTACGCCGCTGGGCGGATTGGCGCTCCTAGGCGGCTGGATTGCACTCGCCTTCAGCGCTCGGGTTCGGCAGGAGCCTTAGAGTTCTCGCGCTTCTCAGGCTTCGCAAGCTCCTGCGCAGCTTCCTGCTTCGCCTTGGCATCTTCGCCGTCGCCGCTCGGAAGCTGAACAATCGTCTGCCAGCATCTCCTCGCTGATTCCAACTTACCCATGGAAATGTAAACGCGGGCAAGTTCCCGATGATGGATGATCCGCCTCGGAGCGATCTCCACGGCGCGCTGAAAGTGGCGCACGGCCTCCTCGTTGCTCGCCGCGGGCAAACCTCCGTAGATGAGCTTGGCCATCGTTCGCGTGGTGCCGCCCACATTGGCCACGCCGCAATGCCATCGGCCAAGCACGTGCCACGCGAAGTCGTCGCTCGGGTCGAGTTGGATCGCCTTCAAAGCCTCCTCTTTCACGATCTTCGAGTATTCCAATCGCGTGCGGTTTCCTACGAAATCGGTGAGCTTCCCATAAGCAACGGCAAGGCTAAGTCGCGCCTTTGCGTTACTTGGCGCGAGTGCGGCTGCTCTTTTCGCGTAGTCGAGCGACCGTTCCGCCACAGCTTTGGCGGCTTCGCGGGGCTCCGTCTGTCCGATCAGATCCGAATACTGTTTCGAAATCCGGAGCAGGATGCCGACATTTTCCGGCTCGAGGCGCTCCGCCGCGCGAAGGGCCGTGAGCGCTGGCCGCGTGCGGTGTTGGCGCTCCTCAGCATCCGCTCTCGCAATCATCTCGGCAACACGAGGGCTTTCGGCGAGTGCGCCGCCGGGGAGGGAAAATAGGAGGCAAAGAACCGCTTTCACACCTTTGGTTGCGCCTCCGATTTAACTTCCGCCGCCGCCTCCGACTGGTTCCGCTGTGCGTGCCGCGTATGTGATCATTCACCAGCAACGAAGCAGATGCTGCGTTACATTTCCAGCCCCGAGGCAACGCGGTCGAGTAATCACGGAAACGAATACCTAGAGGTCGTTCGCTTCTGCCCGGTGCGAACCTCGTGGTTTCAGTTACAGAGCAGCGAGAGCGTCGTGATCGATCGTCGTTAACCTTTCTCGTCGGGCTCCGAGTTGCGGGATGCACTGGATCAACGCCTTCGTGTAGGCATGCTGCGGATTCCGCAGCACCTCAGCTGTCTCCCCGTATTCCACGACCTTGCCGCGGAACATTACCGCCACGCGCTCGGCAATGCCGCTGATGATCCCGAAGTTATGGGTGATCAGAATGATCGACATTCCGAGGCGCCCTTTCAGCTCCTTGAGCTGATCGATAATCTGCGCCTGAATCGTTACGTCGAGAGCCGTTGTTGGTTCGTCTGCGACAAGCAGGTCTGGTTCGCAGCTGAGCGCCATGGCGATCATCGCTCGTTGCTGCATTCCGCCGCTAAGCTGGTGCGGATAGTCGTGCATCCGCTGCTTCGCATTCACGATGCCGACAAGATCGAGATACTTCACCACCTCGGCATCGATGTCTTTCACTTCCGGCCGATGTAGCTTGATCGCTTCCGCGATCTGGCTGCGGATCGTGAAGACGGGATTCAGCGAAGTGGATGGCTCCTGAAAGATATACGCGATCTTCGATCCGCGAATTTCCCGCAGTTCCTTGGGTGTCATCTTTAGCACGTCCTTGCCCTGGAGAAGAATCTCGCCGGTTTTGTAAACAGCCGGCGGCTCCGGGAGCAGACGCGTGAGGGCGAGACCAGTGACGCTCTTTCCACTGCCACTTTCACCGACGATGGCCAGCGTTTCACCGCGCGCCAGCTCTAGTGAGATCCCTTTGACTGCTTCGACGGTTCCATTCTCAGTCGCAAAGTGAATGGAGAGATCTTTGATCTGCAAAAGGGGAGCGTCAGGCATATATAAGTTACTTCTTTGCGAGCTGCTCTTCGATCCAGCCGTCGACTATCTTCTCGAGCACATCCAGCGGCACTGCGCCCTGGCCGAGGATCAGATCGTGATAGGCGCGAATGTCGAACTTCCCCCCGAGCCGCGCTGTTGCTCGCTGGCGCAGCTCTTTAATCTTGAGCTCGCCGATCTTGTAGGCGAGCGCCTGCCCCGGCCAGCCGATGTAGCGGTCGACCTCGACAATGATGTTATGCTCCGTCTTGCCAGAATACTCGCGCATGAAATCGATCGCCCGGTCCCGGCTCCAGCCGAGCGCGTGCATGCCTGTATCGACGACGAGCCGGCAGGCGCGCCACATCTCGTAAGTCAGCTTGCCAAACTTCTGGTATGGGTCGCCATACAACCCGAGTTCTTCGCCAAGGCTCTCTGCATACAGGCCCCAGCCCTCTACATAGGCAGTGTAGCTATCGTTCTTCCGCCATTCAGGGACGTCTTCCAGCTCCTGGGCCAGTGCGATTTGCAGATGATGCCCAGGCACGGCTTCGTGCAAGGTTAGTGCCTCCATCTCCCAGCTCGGCCGCGCGTCGAGATTATGGGTATTCGCGTAGAAGTAGCCTGCGCGCCCGGTGCGCGTGGAGCCTCGCTCGTAGTAGGCGGTGGTCTGAGACTTCTGTGCGTGCGGCGGCACAGGCCGCACTCCATACGGGAGGCGCGGCAGTTTGCCAAAGAGGCGCCCGAGTTCCGGGTCGATACGTTTGCAGATGTCGCGGTAGGCCTTCAGCAGATCCTCGTCGCGCTCGAAGTAAAACTGCTCATCCGTCCGGAGAAACTTGATGAACTCGTCGAAGCTGCCTTTGAAGTCAGCTTCCTTTATGACTACATCCATTTCACCGCGGATCCGCGCAACCTCGCGCACTCCGATCTCATGAATCTGCTGAGGCGTCAGCTCCGTCGTGGTGTGATACCGGACGTTGTGTGCATACCACTCGGCGCCTTGCGGGAGATCACTCCAGGCGATCGACTCGCGCGCCGCAGGAAGGTAATCCCTCTCGACGTAGTCGTGAAGTTTCTGAAAAGCGGGAAGCAGCTTTGATTGGTAAAGGCTCTGGGCCTCCGCAGAAAGGCGCTCTCGATCTTCGGATGCGATGCTTTCCGGGATGCGGACGAATGGCTGCAGGAGCGGGCTTTCCTCTGCCTTGCGTGGCGTGACGTTGCGGATCTGCTCGGGCACATCGCGCAAAGTAATCCTGGCCGGCGTGACTCCGGAGGCGCGTCCCCGCTCGAGCA
>DASVRY010000021.1:0-6783 GCA_036388395.1 Chthoniobacteraceae bacterium | reverse complement strand
AGGGCGCCACCGCCGGCGGCGAGCAACGTCACGCGCGGGATGGTGGTCGTCTGCAACGCGTCAGCCACTCGTATTTCGGCGCTCAAGAGTTCTGCAAGCCGGGCTCGCGGGCGAAAGCCAAAGAGCCGGGAGAGCGGCCTTGCTCCCGAGTGGACGTCGACGATGAGGACGCGTCGGCCGGTTGAGGCGAGGGCGACTCCGAGGTTTGCTGCGACGACCGTTTTGCCCTCACCACGATTGGCGCTCGTCACCGTATAAACAGGCGCGCTCCGCGGACTTTCGGGATGAAGCGTCGAGGCAAGTTTTTGAAAAGCCGCGCGGAATTGATCCGCGGGCGGCCTGGGTCCGCCAACGAGCGGGATCTGCGAGTGGCGCTCTCCGGGGATACTCCCGAGGTGTCGCAGTTGAAGTGTCCGCTCCAGCGTCTCCGAGTCATAGCGGCGTCGCCGCCTTGCGTGTGCCACGCGCGGTAGAATCGCACCGAGCAGCCCAGCCGCAGCCAATGAAGAAAGGTAGATCCACACACGGCGCAACAGCGCCGGCTCAGTGAGCGACACGAGCTTCACCTCTGTGATCGGCGGCTTTGCCGTTGCTGCAGCTGCTGGTGGAGGCGCAAGGATGGTGAGCCTTCCAAATGGTGCACGAGCTTCCGCCTCAGAAGTGCCATTCTGCCCAAGCTCATTCCTTCGCTCGATGAGTACTTGAAAGGTGGTGGCAATTTGCTTCTCCGCAGAAGCCAGCTCTGCTCCCAGCGCTTCCTGGATACGCAACAGCTCCGCGTTCGCCGCCCGCCGGTCCTCTTCGATCTGCGCCGACTCCGACTGTTGCAACCGCTGTTGAAAATCTCGCCAGCGGGCGGCGAGTTGCTGAAGTAGTTCTTCGTTGATCAGTTGCAGCGGCTTACCGTCTGGCTGAGCGTGCGCCTTTTGGAAGTCGGAGATCCTGGACAGCTTCTCGACGGTGCGAAGTGCCGGGTCGCGGAGCTGAATCCGAAGCTGCCCGAGCCCGTCGAGAACCCGAGCGTTTTGCACTCGCTCGGGATCTTCTTCAGTTCCGCGCTTTGGGTTCGGGCCGGTGCTCTCTTTTGGGGGCGCCGACGCACTCCCTCGGCCGCGCAGATATTCCGCCACGATCGTCTCCGTCCACTTCGCAGCGAGATCACCACTCCGCGCGCGGATTATCACCGCCAATGAAGCGGCGTTCTCAGGCTGAATCGTAAATTCGCGGAGGTGGTCGGTTTCGATCTCTCGAGCTGTCGCGCGAAGGCCGAGTTTCCTCCCGGTAGCCTCGATCAGTCCCGGCGCGCGAAGCTCGCGAGCGATCTGCTCACTCCGGCCCGCTTCGGGTGAAAGCCGAACCACAGAACGGGACGTGTACTCCGGCGCTGTCGCCGCATCGTAAGTGAGGCCTGCAAGCAGCCCCGCTCCGAGGAAGAGCACGGTGTGGCGCCAACGCGCATGTCGCGGTGCGCCCTTCATTCCTTCTCGTTACGCGGTCGGCTCTGGTCCAGCGTCGCCCTCCGCTTCAGCCTCAGCTTCGGCTTCCTCTTCATTGCTCACGACTGGCGCAATCGCCTTCAGCTTCTCGTTGCCCTTCAGGTCGATCAGTTTCACCCCTTGCGCGTTTCGACCCGTCTCGCGGATCTCACTGATGCGGGTGCGCACCATCTTGCCTTTGTTCGTGATGAGCATCAGCTCGTCCGCTTCTCCGACGCTAAGTGCCCCGACGACATCGCCGGTCTTGTCAGTCGTCTTCATCGTGATCACGCCTTTGCCGCCGCGCGACTGGATGCGGTATTCATTGAAGGCGGTTCGTTTGCCAATGCCGTTTTCGCCAGCGACGAGCAACATGCATTCGCTGCTGACCAAGGCCGCTGCGACAACATAGTCATCTTTGTCCGGCCGGATGCCCCAGACACCGACGGTGTTGCGGCCTTGATCGCGAAGCTCTTCTTCGTTGAAGCGAATGCTCATTCCCTGCCGGGTAATCAGCACGATTTCATTCAGCCCGGTGGTTAGCTTACCATCGATCAGCCGATCACCTTCTTCGATCTGGATGGCGATGATTCCGCCTTTGCGGATGTTTTTGAAGTCGCTCAGATTGGATTTCTTCACGATTCCACTGCGCGTCGCGAAGATGATGTGCAGCTGATCGCTCCACGTTTCTTCGTCGGTCTTCTGGCCCTGAATGCGGATTGTCGAAGCGATCTTCTCCTCGCTCCGCAATTCGAGGAAGTTGGCGATCGAGCGGCCCTTCGAGGTGCGCCCCATCTCCGGAATCTCGTAAACCTTCTCCACATAGCAGCGACCGCTCTGCGTAAAGAACATGAGGTAATCGTGCGTGGTCGCGGTGAACAGATGCTCGACGAAGTCGCCGTCATCTTCGGTCATGCCTTCGCGGGTGGTCATGCCGATGACGCCTTTGCCGCCGCGTCTCTGCGCACGGTAAGAGCTGACTGCGGTGCGCTTGATGAAGCCGTTGTGGGTGATCGTGATGATGCTGCCTTCATTGGCGATCAGATCCTCCATGTTGATCTCGCCTTCGTCCGGAACGAGCTGGGTCAGGCGGGCGCTGCCGTATTTCTGCTGCAGCTCACGAAGCTCGGTGGTGATGATCGTCATCACGCGCACTTCACGCGCCAAAATATCCAGCAGGTCGCGGATAACGGTGAGAAGCTCATCATACTCGTTCTTGATGCTATTCCGCTCTAGGCCAGTGAGCTGATACAGGCGAAGATCGAGGATGGAGTTCACCTGCCGCTCGGTGAAGAAGTAGTGGCCGTTCGCCACGCGTGCTTCGTCCCGGATCAGAATGCCGATCTGCTCCACGGCAGCGCGCGTCCAGCTCATCGCCATGAGGCGAGCCCTGGCGTCGTCGCGATCGTTGGAATCCCGGATGATTCGGATGAAATCATCGAGATTCGCCAGCGCGATGAGGAAGCCTTCGAGCTTCTCTGCATTCTCCTCCGCCTGGCGAAGGAGGAAACGCGTCCGACGCAGCACGACTTCCCGCCGATGCTCGATATAGCAAGCAATGGCTTCCTTGAGCGAAAGCAGCTTCGGTTTGCCGTGATCGATGGCTAGCATCGCCACCGCAAAGGAACTCTCGAGCGCCGTGTGCTTATATAGGTTGTTGATAACAACCTTCGGAATAGCGTCCCGCTTCAACTCGATGACGACGCGGGTGTTCTCATCGGACTCGTCGCGGATCGCGGTGATGTCGGTGATCACCTTTTCATTCACCAGCTCCGCCATCCGCTTGATCATCTCCGCCCGGTTCACGTTGTACGGAATCTCGGTGATGACGATCTGCTCTTTGCCACTCTTCATCTCCTCCACACCAGCCTTGCCGCGGATTCTCAGCGAACCTTTGCCCATCTCGAAATAGCTGCGGATCCCAGCGGATCCGAGCAGCATACAGCCCGTCGGGAAGTCCGGCCCTTTCACATACTGCATCAGCCCATCGAGCGTGATGTCTGGATCTTCGATCTGTGCGCAGATGCCGTCGATGACCTCACTCAGATTGTGCGGCGGCATGTTCGTCGCCATACCGACCGCGATGCCAGTGCCGCCATTGACGAGCAGATTCGGGAAGGCCGCGGGAAAGACCGTGGGCTCCTCGCGCGTTTCGTCGTAGTTCGGGACAAAGTCGACCGTATCCTTGTCCATGTCGGTCATCAGCGCCGCCCCGAGGTGACGCAGCCGCGCCTCGGTGTACCGCATGGACGCGGGTGGATCGCCTTCGACGCTGCCGAAATTTCCCTGCCCCTCAATGAGCATCTCACGCATCGCCCAGAACTGTGCCATGTGCACCAGCGTTGGGTAGATAGCCTGATCGCCGTGCGGATGGTAGTTACCCATCGTCTCGCCGACAATCTTGGCGCATTTCAGATGCTTCCGGTTCGGCTGCACGCCGAGCTCGTTCATCGCATAGAGAATCCGTCGCTGGGAGGGCTTCAACCCATCACGCGCATCTGGCAAAGCCCGCGAGATGATGACCGACATCGAGTAGTCGAGGAACGACTTCGACATCTCGTCGGCGACATTTACGGGTTCGATTTTCTCGTTTGGATTAAGCATCAGCGAAGGTCAAAGGGTGGGGGAGAGTTGGGAAGTTATCAGGCCGCAGCTTCGGTGGGAAAGACCGGGATACCAAGTATGGCGGCGACGTCGCGCATCCGCTTGTCCGTCGTGCAAAGGGGGAAATCCTGACTTAGATCGCACGCTGCAGCGTGGATCGCGTCGAGCGTGCGCAGCGGCACCTCGGGATGGCACCGCTCGAGGAGATGATTGGCTTTCTTTAGCACCACGGAGTTGAGCGGGTGGAGTAGGATTTCACCCGTCTCCACCCGCTCTTGAAAGATCCGCCAGGCAGCGCTGCGTTGCTGGGCAGAAATCATTTTGTTTCGTTCCTTGGCGAGTAGCGCGGACCACACCTCAGTCATCGCCAGCTCTGACGAAGACAGCGGCTCGCCCTCGAGCGCATCCTGGAAGAGATCGCTATCCGGCTCACGCACGAGCAGCTTGATCAGAATCGCGGTGTCCAAGTACATCACCAGCCGCGACCGTCGCGGTCCTCGCGGACCAGTTCGTCCGCTGTAGGACCACCCTGCCATGGAGGCATGGTTTTCAAGTGTTCGCGCGTGCCGGTGAAGACCACGCGTTCAGCGCCCTTGCTCATCGGAACGAGCCGGGCCTTCGGAGCGCCGCCCGAGGTGACGACCACTTCACGCCCTTGCGCCACCCAATCGAGCAAACCGGATAGGTGTGCCTTGGCCGCACGGACGCTGATCGTTTCGCCGACACCCGGCAGAACCGCAATCTCCTGCACAATGGACTGCGGCTGCGCTTCTTCCATCTCGCTGTAGATCACAGTTTTCCGTTTCATGCCATCAATGTAGTCACGCGTAACCACACCCGCAAGCTAAACATCCAGATTCCTCACGTTCAGCGCGTTATCCTCGATGAATTGCCGCCGCGGTTCGACGACATCGCCCATGAGCACCGTGAACATCTGATCGGCCGCCACCGCATTATCCTCGTTGAGATCGACCTTGAGCAGCTTCCGCTTCTCCGGGTTCATCGTGGTTTCAAAGAGCTCCTTCGCGTTCATCTCGCCCAGCCCTTTGAAGCGTTGGATGCTCATGCCCTTCTTGCCGATCTCGATCACTTTGCTCAGGATTTCTGGCACGGAAAAGAGCGGGTGCGTCGTCGCTTTGTCACCGTCGCCTTCGATCAGCGTAAAGATCGGCTGATCGTTGTTCGAGTAGTGCTCCACTTTCAGGCCTTTGCCTGCGAGCTCGACGATGAGCTTCTGCACAGCCGTCGACTCGTGTAGCTCCACGAGCCGCGCGCGGCGCCGGATCGCGTCCGACTTTTTCCTGGCCACAGGCTCTGGAATCGCGCCATTGGCGTCGAGCTCAACCGGGTCTTCGAAGAGCGCGAGATCCTTATTCGCATCATGGAATTGCCGAAGCTCATCCTCGTTATGAAAGTAGGTCACCGTCTCGGTGTTCCCCTCGCGTACTTTCACTAGATAGATTGGCAACTCGCCTTTGCCATCGTCGCGCTGGTTGAGGAACTGCTCGAAGTCGCCCCCATGACGCCGGATCGATTCGCTGTATTTCGCCAACCGCTCGAGCAGAGTGAGAATGTCTTTAAGCTGAGCAGTGTCGAACTCTTTGCCATCCGCGAGATTCTTCAGTCTCACCTCTTCTGCGCCAAGGGTGACGAGGATGCGGTTGAGGGCCGCGTCGTCATCCACGTATTCCTCCCGCTTCTTGCGCTTGATCTTATAGAGCGGCGGCTGGGCGATATAGATTTTTCCGCCGCGCACGAGGTCCGTCATCTGGCGATAGAAGAACGTCAGGAGCAGCGTGCGAATGTGCGATCCATCCACATCGGCATCCGTCATGATGATGATCTTCCCGTAGCGAAGCTTCTCGATGTTGAAGGAGCCTTCCTGTTCACCGCCGCCGATCCCGGTGCCGATCGCGGTAATCATCGTCTGGATTTCCGTGTTCTGCAGCACCTTGTCCAGGCGCGCCTTCTCAACATTGATCAGCTTGCCACGGATCGGCAGGATCGCCTGGTAACGCCGGTCGCGGCCCTGCTTGGCGGAGCCACCTGCCGAGTCACCTTCGACAATATACAGTTCAGTTAGATTCGGATCTCGCTCGGAGCAATCCGCCAGCTTGCCGGGCAGGCCTCCGCCGGTTAGCGCGCTTTTCCGCACCGTCTCCCGCGCGCGGCGTGCGGCTTCCCGCGCTCGCGACGCCATGAGCCCCTTTTCCACGACCTTCTTGGCCACGGCCGGATTCGAATCGAAATGCGTCATCAGCCCTTCGTAGGTGATCGAGGAAACTATCCCCTCCACCTCGGGAGTCACTAGCTTTACCTTGGTCTGTGACTCGAAGCCCGGATTCGGGTGCTTCACCGCGAGCACACATGTAAGCCCCTCGCGAACGTCATCTCCGCTGATCGCGGGGTCCTTCTCCTTGATGATAGAGTTCTGCCGGGCGTATTGATTGACCGCACGCGTGAGCGCCGTCCGAAAGCCGGTCGAATGCGTTCCGCCGTCAGGGTTCGGAATCGCATTTGTGAAGAACAGCATCTGATCGTTATAGCTGTCGTTATACTGCATCACGCAGTCCACGATCATGTCGTCCTCGATCTCGACTCCGTCCTTGGTCTTGAACTTCACTTTCCGGCGTCCACT
Organism: Chthoniobacteraceae bacterium; assembly: GCA_036388395.1. GTDB lineage: Bacteria > Verrucomicrobiota > Verrucomicrobiia > Chthoniobacterales > Chthoniobacteraceae > DASVRY01. The sequence continues at coordinate 66 of DASVRY010000021.1, read as the reverse complement.
CAGGACGATCGGCTTGGGATGCATGAGCTGCTTGGCCTCACCCAGCTGACGCACAAACTCCTCGAT
>DASVRY010000020.1:0-6188 GCA_036388395.1 Chthoniobacteraceae bacterium | reverse complement strand
CGCCACGGAAGGAACGGCGATCGCGCAGCTGTTCGGCTCGCGCGTGCCGGTTAGTTCGACGAAGTCGATGATGGGGCATTCGCTCGGCGGGGCGGGAGCGATCGAGGCGGTCTTTTCCGTGCTCGCGCTGCGTCACAGCTTTCTACCGCCGAATATCAACTACACTGACGCCGATCCTGCGTGGCCATTGGACATTGTGGCGAACGAGGCACGCGAGGCGAAGGTGAGCTGCATCGTTTCAAACTCGTTCGGCTTTGGCGGGACGAATGCCAGCATCGTGCTGGCGGCAGCATGAGCGTCTGCATCGCTGGACTCGCCTGGGTTACGCCACTCGGAGCTGAGCTCGACATCGTCTGGGACCGCATCGAGCGGGGCGAGCGCGGGGAAGTGAAGCCGTTAGAGAATCCAGAGACGCACCGGCTTTACGAATACGCGCCCGTGCCACCGAAACTGGTCGAGCAACTCGGGCGTAATCCGCGGCTCCGTCGATCCAGCGCGATCAGCTACTTCGCCGTCGCCGCAGGTCTTGCGGCGCTGGAGAATGCCGGCAGCCCAGTTACCCCGGAGAATGCCCCGCGCACTGCCGTAGTTTTTGCGATCACCGACGGCGGGGTGCTCTACACGCGGCGCTTTTACGAGCAGATCGCAAAACAAGGTGCACAGGCGGCGAGTCCCCTGCTCTTTCCCGAGACGGTTTACAACGCTCCTGCGAGCCATCTCGCCGCGCTTCTTGGAATCGACGGCGCGAGCTATACCTTGGTCGGGGACAACTCGGTCGGCCTCGCCGCGCTGCATTTTGCCACCCAGCTCCTCGAGACCAGCGACCTCGAGCAGGTCGTTGTAGTCGGGAGCGAAGAGGTAGATTGGGTGCTCTGCGAGGCTTACCGGGATTGGCGGCTGACTGGAAATCAGGTGCTGCTCTCGGAAGGTGCAGGCGCCGTTGTCTTGAAGCGCAGCGGTGGCCCTGAGCTGCGCGTGCATCCGGGGGTAAGCTATTTCCGCCGTCGCGAAGCGGGAGCTGCGCTCGAGCAGGCGCTGGCGGGTTTTTCGAACGGCGCACATCTCGTTGTTGGTTCAGCGAACGGCACGTTTGTCGACGAACTCGAATCTTCTGCTCTGTCGCGGCTCGGCGTGCAGGCGCCTGTGATCCATCCGAAGCACAGCCTCGGCGAAGCCCCGGGAGCGAGTGCACTCTGGCAGATCGTCACCGCTGCCTTGGCCGTGGAAAAACGCGGCTTGGGCAGTGCACTCGTGCCGGTGCTCGGTTACAATCAGCAAGCCAGCGCAGCCCTGATCACCCGCGCATGAGCTGAGCTTTTTGTTTCCCTCCACCCGCTTTTTGTTTAATTCCGAGCCCGCGCGCGCGACGCACCTGCAACCTCCGATTTTCTGAATCCCATGGCCACTTACATCGAAATGCCCAAACTGAGCGACACCATGACCGAGGGCACCCTCGTCAAGTGGCGCAAGAAAGAGGGCGACAAGGTCGAGATCGGCGACATCCTCGCGGAGGTCGAGACGGATAAGGCGACAATGGAGATGGAGGCCTTCGACGATGGAGTGCTCGGAAAGCTGCTCGTGCAGGAAGGTTCCAAAGTGCCGATCGGAAATCGCATGGCGTTGCTCCTCGCAGAAGGCGAAAAAGCTCCCGCAGAAGGGGAGGAGCCCGCGTCCAAGCCGGCAGCCAAAGCGGCTCCTGCGGCTGAAGTCGCAGCGGCGGGTGTGCAGAAATCCGGGGCGGCGGCTCCGGCGGCTGCAAAAGGCGCAAGCAGTGCTCCGGTTGCTGTGGGTCGGGTGAAGGCGTCACCGCTTGCCCGGAAGCTGGCGAAGGAAAAGGGAGTGGAACTCGGCGCCCTCACCGGGACTGGTCCGGGCGGTCGGATTATCGCGAAAGACATCGCTGCGGCTCCTGCCGGTGGCGCTTCGGTCGCAAGCAAAGGAACTCCGGCTCCTGCGGCGGTCGCTTCCACTCCAGCAGGCGAGGGCGACCAGCGGATCCCCCTTTCCGGTATGCGCCGGGTGATCGCCGAACGTCTCCTCGCGAGCAAGACCCAGCTCCCACACTTTTATCTATTCATCGAGGTCGACGCGGGGCCGTTGATGAAGCTGCGCTCGCAGGCCAATGCTGCCTCGGAAGCTGCAGGCGGCGCGAAGCTCACGGTGAACGATTTCGTGCTCAAGGCGGTAATCAGCGCGGCAACCAAGGTGCCGGCGGTGAACGCCAGCTTTGCGGGGGACGCAATCATTCAATACGGCAGCGTGAACCTCAGCGTGGCCGTCGCCGTCGACGAAGGGCTCGTCACCCCGGTCATCCGCGACGCGCAGAAGAAGTCCCTGCGGGAAATCAGTGAAGCAGTGAAGGACCTCGCCGGTCGTGCCCGCGGTAAAAAGCTCAAGCCGGAGGAATATCAGGGCGGCACGATCACGGTTTCGAATCTCGGCAGCTACGGCATCGAGAGCTTTTCAGCGATCATCAATCCTCCGCAGGCGATGATCGTCAGCGTCGGAGCGATCGTGAAGAAGCCTGTGGTGGGTCCGAACGACACGATCATTGCGGGGCAGCGGATGAGCATCGGGCTCAGCGCCGATCATCGTGTGGTCGACGGTGCAGTCGGCGCCCAGTATCTTGCGGAGCTGCGGAAGCTCATCGAGAGCCCGGCGCTGATGCTTCTGTAGGAAAAGCGACGCGCTACTTGGCGTGCGGACGGAATGAGCGGAGTGTCTGGAGACAGACACTGCCATGAACGCATCCCTTCTGTCTTCCGTCCTCAACCTTTCCCTCATCCTCGAAGCAGCCGCTGCCGAACCGTCGAAATCAACTCGGTCGGTTGCAGGAGGCACGCCGTCAAAGGAGCGTGGATCAATGAACTCGATCCATGTGATTCAACCGTACTGGCACCATGGCACCTGGGTGTTCGACGATGACCGGCACGGTCTGTCGCGTGAGCCATTTGTCGCCGGAGCGGATACTGTAATCTCGAAGATGGTCGAGGAACTGCCGAACGCCCGTGCCGGTTTCAAGATGACTGTGGCGGCATTTGAATTTCCCGGAGCGCAGCTCGAGGTGGTGCGGACCAGTGAAGGAGACGGCACCGCCGGAACTTACTACCGTGCGGAAAAATATGGCATGGACTGCTGGCTCTGCCCTGCCCTTCTCCATTATTTCCCGAAGCCTCCGGCGAAGATCTTTGTCAAAGCCGAGGCTCTGAAGGAGTAGCAGGCGGCCTGCATAACACTTCCGCGCTCCTCAGGTCGTGGCGACCTACTTGTCGCCAACCTCAGTCGCCGAACGACCTTGAATAGCTTTGCCGCTGTTTGAGTTATTGGTCCCTGGTGAGTCTGTCGTCTCACGATTCTCCTGGCTCCCGGCATTTGCGTTAGCCTGTGCACTTGGCACCCCGGCGGCAGTGTTGCTCGCAGAGATCGCTTCCTCGCCTTCTTTGAGCGCTGAGGGGGCGGCCATTACCTCTCCCTCCATGCTGACGAACTGCCCGTCCTGAAGTCCGACTTCCTTGCCGCCGTTCAACGTAATCTTCCCATCTTCGGCGATCTTCACCCCGCTCGGCAGTGTGGTCTCCTTCCCGACTTTCGTGCGTTGGCCGCTCTTTACCAGCCAATGTTGCCCTTCCATTTTCACAATTCCGTCCTGCATCTGTGTTGGAGCGGCCTTTACCGAATTCGCAGCGCCGCCAGCGGCCGCTTCGGGGCTTCCTGGACCGCGCTCCTCATCAGCCCCGACTGCAACCAGAGCAAGGGTTCCAATCGCCGCAAGGGCGAGCAAGGTCTGTGGCAGTAGATTCGTCATGGTAGTTAGAATATCGTGAAGCCAAGCCGAGCTGGTCGGGCTGATTACCGGGGAGCACCCGGGTTAGCCTGGCAGTGAAGTGTGCGCGCACTTCCAACGAGAGCCTCGTTTTCTCGGACGAGTGTCAGCTTGCCGCTTTCACCTCTGCCAAGCCAAAGTAACACACCCATGATACCTCGCGCGCCTACCTGTATAATCGAAAACGTCGTACCTCTGGTCGACGGAGGGCGTTATCCGATTAAGCGCGCCGTGGGAGAAGACGTCACCGTCGAGGCAGACATCTTCAAGGATGGCCACGACATCGTCTCTGCGCTGCTCAAGTGGCGGCGGAGCGGGGGGACCAAATGGCATGCGACACCGATGCTTCCACTGCCGACGGGGAACGACCGGTGGTCGGGCACCTTCTCGGTCTTTGAGAATGCGCCGTATGAGTTCACCATCGAGGCTTGGTCGGACACGTTTCGCACTTGGCAGCACGAGTTTCACGCAAAGCACCACGCGCATCAGCCGGATCTCACGAGTGAGACGCTGGAGGGCGCCGGCGTTGTGGAGAAGTCCGCAGCGATCGCGGCGGAGATGGGTCAGCGGCGGGATCAGGAACGCCTCTCTGAAATCGCTGAGTCCATCCGAACTGGCACGCCGGACGAGGTGAACGCGATCGCCCACTCCAGCGAACTCGAGGCGCTTATGGCCTCTTACGCGGACCGGAGTGAATCCACCGAATTCATTCTGAACCTTGCTCCGATTCCCGAGCTTGTTGGTGGAGCAACTTCAGCCGCTGCGGAAGCTCCGCCGAAGAAAGGAACACGGCCGAAAAAAGGTGCGGTGCCATCCCTCGCTTCCCCAGTTTTCAATCCGAAATATCCGCGCGTCATAGTCGACCGGGAGCGAGCTGTCTTTTCCCAATGGTACGAGTTCTTCCCGCGGAATGCTGAGGGGTACGGTGACCGTGGATCGACTTTTCGCGACTGTCTCCCGCGCGTGGAGGACGCCATCGCGATGGGTTTCGACGTAATCTATTTCCCGCCAATCCACCCGATCGGCGTAACTGCCCGCAAAGGCCGAAACAACGCGGTCACGGCACAACCCGGTGAGCCGGGCGTGCCTTACGCGATCGGCAATCGAGCGCAGGGCGTGAATGGCGGCGGACACAAGGACGTCGCGCCCGAGCTTGGCACGCTGGAGGATTTCGACTGGCTGGTCGGGGAGATCAAAAAGCGCGGCCTCGAGGTGGCGCTGGATTTTGCGATCAACTGCTCGCCGGATCACCCGTATGTGCATGATCATCCGGAGTGGTTTTATAAGCGGCCCGACGGGACAATCAAATACGCGGAGAACCCGCCGAAGAAGTATCAGGATGTCTATCCGCTGAACTTTCATAATCCCAACTGGCGCACACTCTGGGAAGAGCTGACCAGCATTATCCTATTCTGGTGCAAGCGCCAGGTGCGGATTTTCAGAGTGGATAACCCACATACGAAGCCTGTTGCGTTCTGGGAGTATCTAATTGGCAAGGTGCAGGAGCAATTTCCTGACGCCATCTTTCTCTCCGAGGCATTTACAAAGCCCAAGATGATGAAAGCCTTGGCCAAGGCGGGCTTCACCCACTCGTATACCTATTTCACCTGGCGGAATACCAAGCAGGGGCTGACGGAGTATTTTACCGAGCTAACTCACAGCGATTCCGCCGATGTAATGCGGCCGAATTTATGGCCAAACACACCAGATATCTTACCTAGCTATCTCCAGTTTGGTGGCCGGCCGGCGTTTATCATCCGTGCGGTTCTGGCGACCACTCTTTCGCCAGTATACGGCATCTACTCGGGATTCGAGCTCTGTGAGAACGCCGGTCTGCACAAGGAAAACTGGGATGCCGCGCGAGATGTACGGCACTTCCTGCACCTGTGCGACACAGATTACAAGCAGCTCGCCAAAGAGGAATATCTCGATTCAGAAAAGTATCAGTGGCGCGAGCGCGACTGGAACGCACCAGGGAATATCAAGGATGTGATCACCCGGTTGAATTGGATCCGGCGAGAGCATCATGCCTTCCAGCAGTTGCGGAATCTCGAGTTCGGCAAAGCTGATAACGACCTGGTTCTATACTATATTAAAAAGACTCATTCATTAAGTGAGATCTTCCTAATCGTTGTTTCGCTGGATCCTTTCCACCCCCAAGAAACCTTCATCGATGTGCCGATCGAGCAGTTCGGTTGGCTGGAAGGCCAAGCCTATCAAGTCCACGATCTCTTGAACGGTGATCGGTACCTATGGAAAGGCTCGCGGAACTATGTTCGCCTGGAGCCACACACCAAGCCGGCGCATGTGTTCCGCGTCCGCCGCTGGCAGGGCCGTGATCGGGACTTTGATCATTTCCGATGAG
>DASVRY010000019.1:0-4649 GCA_036388395.1 Chthoniobacteraceae bacterium | reverse complement strand
CTTTGATCCGAGATATCGACGCCGATAACCTTTGCCGCGCGTGCACAGAGGGCAAAGCTCAGCCGGCAATCTCCAGGTGCAATTTCAACCACTGTATGCTCTGGCTGGACCACTTCATCGAGGATCGCCAGCCGAGCAGTCGTGCTCCGTTCCGCGGCCTCCTCAGACTCGCGCGTGATTAGGCGCGGGTGTTCCGGAACCCGGGTAAAGAGCTCATCATAAAGGGTCGCATAAATCGTTCTCCGCTCCTCGCGGGATGACCTGCGAAGACGATCTGCCAGCTCTTTCTCGACCTCGTAGTGCCTGCGAAGCTGCTCCAACGTCCGCGGGTCTGCCCCCATACTTAGGCGGCTGACTTCGACTCAGCGACCACGAAAGACGCAGGCCGCTCCTCGAGAGGAGGAACAAACGCGCCAATCGCTTTCAACATCGCCCGCCGCGTCAGGTGAGCGGTGTGCGTTCCAGGAGTCCCCTTCCCTCCGCAGAGGATGATGCGAACCGTATCGAGCAAACTAAACGCATCTAGAAAGAGGCTCATATGCTTGGTGTAGTAGAGATCGTACTCCAGCTTCCGGACTGAATCATCGAGTGTCGCACCGTAGGGATAGTTCACCTGCGCCCAGCCTGTGATACCGGGCTGCACCATGAGCCTCTCGCGGAAGTGTGGAATAGCAGCAGCCAGCAAATCGATGAATTCTGGTCTTTCCGGACGCGGTCCGACCAGCGACATCTCTCCACGGAGGACGTTGATCAGCTGTGGAATCTCGTCGATCCGGTATTTGCGGAGGAATGCTCCTACTGGCGTGACGCGGCTGTCGCCCGCACTCGCCCACACCGCTCCATTTTGCTCCGCATCCACCCGCATGGTTCGGAGTTTCAGCACCTGGAACTCGCGCCCAAAGCGCCCCACACGTACCTGCCGATAGAGCACCGGTCCCCTTGAAGTCACCCTCACTCCCAGTGCTCCTGCGGCAAAGATTGGCGCGAGCAACACCAATCCAGCTGCCGCGGTGATGATATCGAAGGCGCGCTTAAACTTCTTCAGATAAAAGATGTGCGGAGATGCGCTTGCATTCATCAGCCACTCCGAAGTCACCAGTTCCAGAGGGACACAATGGAACAACTCCTCGCAAAGGCTGATTAATGGCATCACCGTAATCCCGGAGTAGCGCAGCTGGCAAAAACTCCGACAATGGCTGGTGTTATGAATTGTGCGGTTCGTGCAGACAATCCGCTGAAGGTTGTGACGGGCCGCCACTTGAGGGAGATCATCGATCGTTCCCAGCACTGGTACCCCGTCCGACGGGCGATGTCGGGGATCACAGATCACGCCCACCAGCTCGAGGTGACCGGCTCCGAGGGCACCGAGCAGATTCAGCTCGGCCTCGTCCTGCTCAGACGCCACCACAAGAGCAACCCTCTCCTTCAGACCACGCGCCCGGCGCCGGAGCACATGGTGGTGAATGAGAATCGCTGCGAGGGAGAAGCCGACGCTGATGAGCATGACGCCGCGCCCGATCCACATCGAAAAATTGGCATAGGCAAGAAGCACCATCGCGAGCAGCGCGCCGGCATAGCAGAAGCTGAGAACCAGCAAACGGCTCCGCGTGAGCTGCCGCAGCTCCCGCGGCGAATAGAGGCCGGATGTATACGCCGACGCGGAGAATACCAGAGCTCCAACCACAATCGCCGGCCAATAATCGTCGACCGCCGCCTCCCAACCATCTCCAAAGCGAAGGCTCGAACCAGCCAGGAAGCAGGCACCAAAGATAAACGCGTCCAATAAAAAATGGAACGTCACATAGACCCAATGTCTTTCAACGATGCCATTAGTATTCATTCAGGAGTGGTGATTTCGGCTGCATTGCGCCCACAGTGAGATTGGAACTGCCCTATTGCGGCACCAATCGCTTGAACCGATAATCGCGGAACTTTCCCGGATTACCGAGGCATCCATCTTCAGCAGCATGCGCGATATTAACCATTTCACGCGCGGTTACAAAGTGTGCGCGCATGCCGTTTAACGTTTTTTCCTCGGCAGTCAAGGAGCTAAAGAAGTCACTCATCGGTTTACCCAGCAGGGCCGGTGAATTTCTTGGGTGGGCGCCATGGGTATGCAGCTTCACAAAGATCCACTCGGGGCGGCCGTGCACGTGGACTCCGAGATTTGTCCACAAAGCGAAGCGCTCTGCGGTCGGGGGATTTGCGCCGGTGAGATCGCCGTTCTCGATCCTCGGGAGCAGCCCGGCTTTGCGGCTTCGCCAGTTGAGTCCCAGTGGGCCCTGCACGAGCAGAAGCTCGTCCGGTCGCTGTTTTTCAGAAGCAGGTGCCGCGCACCGCACTTCACGCCCATGGTCGTGCGATTTCGGTTGCGGCGTATCGGTTGCGTAGTAGATCCGGTTTACCGTCCTCGTCTGCGTCCGGTGGGGAGCGGATGGCATGGTGAAGTCGCCATAGCACCCGGTCTGGCGGAGGATCCCCAGTTCGTCTGACACCCCGCAGTTCTTCCCTGTAGGGTCGGAGTGGTCCAAGGCCCAATTCCCGTGGACGAAGCCGTAGCTGACGCGACCATTCTCGTCCTGAGAAAGCATCCCGTGAGAGGTTAGCTGCGCTTTCCCCCGCTCCACCGTCTGACGCAGGTTCTCTGCAGTGTCGGCGTGATGATGGAGGTGAATCTCGACTTCTCCCCCACTCGCATCGCAGAGCTTACGAAGCTCTTCCAGAAGATCGGGGTCATATTGCTCAATGGGGTAAAAGAAGGTGTGACGTGGGCGGATGCCATCTGAGTCCCGGAAGGGTGCGATCAGCTTCGGATATTGCTCCTGCCATAGCGTTAACCGTGCCAATGCGCCGGCTTTGTCTGTTGCGTGGAGCGGTTCAAAGTGGTCGCACACGCAAATCAGCACGTCCGTAGCCCCTCCTGGATGTCGCCGCTGCCGCAAGTAGGAGGGCAGCCAAAGATCGAGTGCGCGCAACATGGCTTACTCGACTGTAGATCCCGAGCTTCCCGGCTGGTCGGAGCGCGTAAAATCCCATGACCGGACCGTCCCATCCCAGCTCCCGGAGAAAACCTGCCGACCGTCCGGTGAAAACGAGACGCTGGTGACGATATTCTTGTGCACCGCAAACTGCAGGAGCTCGGTCCCGGTGGCAACATCCCAAATCCGCACGCTTTGATCGCTCGCCGGCGTACGTAATTCTCCTCCAATTACATTTCCGCCGCTGCCCGAGACGATGTATTGGCCCTCGGGGGAGAAGGCTGCACTCATCACCCAATCGCCGTGGCCCACGCAACGCTGCAACTCCTCGCCGCTCTTCACGTCCCACACGCGGATCGTATAATCCAGACCAGGGACGAGCTTTCCATCCTTCAACGCGGCGCCGCCGCTGCACGAAAGCAGGCGCCGCCCGTCGTTGGAGAAGCTGACATGTTGCACGCCGGTCAAATGTCCCCGGTAAGCCTGCAACTCCCGCCCCGTCTCGGCGCTCCAGAGACGAACCGTGCGATCGATCGATCCGGTCAGCACCTTGCTCCCGTCCGGAGAAAAACACAGGCTGCTGACTGCCCCTTCGTGGCCGATCAGCCAGGAGAGATCCCGGCCGGTGAGCAGGTCCACCAGAATGGTGGTTCCATCCAGACTTGCCACCGCCCCTTTGGAACCATCCGGCGATATGGCGACACTCGTGATTGCAGCAGAATGATCCTTGACCCTGAGCAGGATGTTCCCAGTCCCGGAGTGCCATAGACGCACGGCCCCGTCGTAGCCGCCGGAGAGCAGCTTCTGCCCATCGGCGGAAAAGCTGAGGGCGGAGACCCGTGCTGTATGGCCTTCCAGCCGTCGAAGCTCCTTGTTGGTGGAGGGTGACAGAAGTTGCACCATTCCGTCCGCGCCGCCCACGGCGAGGCACGAAGCATCCGGTGCCAGCGCCATGCTCCAGATCTCGGTCCCCAACTGATAAAGCGCCGGACCTGACTGCGCTCCCGCCACAGAACGCATCGGCGAGGATTCATAACGCTCCAAAAAGGCCGCTGTATCGATGCGGATAGCCTGCAATCGGCCGCCGTTCGCTTGCTCCGAGAACGCGAGGGCCAGGTAGCCAAACGTCAGCCACTCCACCGGCCGCGACGAAAACATATTGCGCCGCGTATTGAGGTTCGATGCTCGGTAGAGTAACACTCGGTTCTTCCCCGCACCACGGCCCAGCGGGCGATACTCCCTAACCGCAGTGGCAAAGGACCCGTACAAAGCCTTCCGATCTTCCGAGGCGAAGGCGAGGCCAAGCGAGCGCTTGAGCACCTTGCCAAGACTGGCCAACGCAACACCGGGAGCTTCATGATATGCATCCAGCTCGAAAGCCACTTCTACTGGCAGGCAGGCCGCGTGGCGAAGCTGCCGGAAAAGCGCGAGCAGCGTGGTGGTACTTTCGCTTGGTTCACTGCGATCGCGGAAATGCGCATCTATTATCTCTTTCAACGTGGACCGCTGCGGCGGCGACGCCTCCGCTTCGATACTGATGAGCGTGGCGCGTGCAAGGGTGCGGTTCAGGTAAGCGTCCAATTGCTCGATCCTTGCAGGAGCAGCCTTGCTGGGGGCTACCGAGCGATCACGAGTGCTCGCGGCGTTCGTGGATGTGGGTGCAGCCGCTTC
>DASVRY010000018.1:0-6001 GCA_036388395.1 Chthoniobacteraceae bacterium | reverse complement strand
CTGCTGCTCGCCAGTTAGTTCAGAGCCATCCTCTGCATGAGGATGCCCATGCGCGGCATCGAGCGCTTCCTTGAGCGAGATGCTGCCCTTGCCCGCAAAGGCCAGCGAGTATGCGCCGCGCGTGACGACATTGTCGCCCGGCAGCACGCCGCTGATCACTTCCGCAAAGCGATCATTCTGCGCGCCGATCTCCACCGACGCTTTTACATAGGCATTCGGCAGCTCGTAATCGGCGACATAGACGAAGTGTTTCCCAGCCTCGCCCTGGATCGCTTCGCGCGGGATGCTCATCACATTCTCCCGTGTGGCCGTGACGATGGAAAACTCCGCACGCATTCCCGGCCGCAACAGCATGTCCGCATTGGTCACGTGGAAGATCGCTTCAAGCGTCGCGTTCTCCGCCTCTGCCAATGCTCCAGTATGCTCCAGTTCCGCCTCGAAGACTTTGTCCGGGTACGCCGGCACCCGGATGTGCGCCTTCTGCCCAGTCGCGAGCTTGCCGACGAGATGCTCTGGCACATGCGCGACTGCGTGGACATCGGAGAGATCGACAATCTCCATGAGAGCGGTGTCGGGGGTGATCGGTTGACCAGGCGTGATGTTTAGCTTGGTGATCAGGCCGCCGATCGGCGCGGTGAGGCGGATCGAGGGTGGGGGATCGCCAGGCTGGCGGCTCTCGATCAGCGCGAGCTCCGCGCCTTTCTCCACCCGCTGGTCTGGCTCCACCTGGACGCTGAGCGCGCGGCCCGGCACGCGTGGCGATACGACGAAGCGCTTCCCCGGAAAGATCTCAATGCGCCCGAGCGCGAAAACGGTCTCCTCGAATTCACGTTCCTCCGCCTCCACCGTTTCGAGCCGCAGCGTCTTTACGCTGGCTTCGTCGAGGATGACTAGATTCGACGCGCGACTTGATTCCGCCCCGAAGAGCGGAGCAGCCATGAGGAGCGTTAGAGTAGGGAGTAGATATCTGATGTTAAGGAATGGCATGAGTCTTCGGGAGACGGTAACGCGCGAGAATGCGGAGATGATTTCCACAAATGTGGAAGAGGAACAGCGCCGGGATGCTTCCCGGTGCGACCCGCACGCGAGTGGTCCGGGCGCAATAAGGGCCGGAGGGCCCTAAACCGTTCGAGGCGGCTGCTCGACGGTGGATGGCTGCGCCTCCGGCAATCGCTGCTCGGCTTCGTCCCCAATCGCCCAAGCTGCCAATGCCGCAGGCACAAAGAGAAACGACCCGGCGACTACGGCGACTGCACTATGCTCCGCCAGGAAGTGCTCTGCGCCGGAGCGGCCGGAGTCCTGATGATTGCTGTCGTGCTCTTCATGCTCGCGATCATGCGCCGCTTCCACCCAGGCATGCCCGTGGTGATCGTGAAGCGCATACTGCCCCAGCACCCGATGCAGATGCCCGCTGACGCAGAATGCCGCGAGCAGCAGGAGAGCCAATCTGGATAGGGGGCGGTTCAAGACAATGGCAGAGCCTATTGAGAGCGTCTCCGCTGTCAATCGTGGGCCGAATCCAACAAGCGCCGTGTCTTCCTGAGCAAAGTCGGAGAGCCGAGGCTTTGAGAGCCCACGCCGGCGGAGGATGTGGGCGGCGCAACTGCCCCGCCGCCGCCTCCGAGCAGCGCATAGTCGCCCTATCGCGATAGCCGTTATCACGTGGATAAGGTGGGGAGTCCGTCCCGGGGCAGTCGCCCAAAGGAGTGAAGCCAACGAGCCCGATGAGTTCGGCTTGCCCGCCGCACACCACTTGGGCATTTTCAACCGGTGACCGGCTTCCTCGAGCTTGTCGTTCCCAGTATGCGGCTCTTGCGGAAGTTACAAATGAAAGCACTACTCCTTGCCTCCTCCTTGCTGTGCGTCTACGCCGCCGCACAGCAGCCCAGTTCCGCCGGTATGAGATTGGCGCAGGTTCCTTTTAGGACCATCGAGAGCATTGCTGCAGTGGTTCCCAACACCATCCGCCTCAAAACAGACGGCGAATGGAGTGTCGTCGGCGTCGAAAAGGCTAATGAAACCGTGCAAGCCCTGGCCCTCAATCGCCCGGCTAGATTGCGTCTGAAGGTCGCGGTGTTTCAGGCCTACAAGGAAGACGGCTGGGGCTATCGCATCATGGCACCGGATGACGACGTTCCGATCCAGGGAACCCGGATCGGCTACCGCATCTGGGCTTACCTTCGGAAAGACCAGGCGGAGGCGCTCTCAAAGGTGAAGGTGGGCTCCACCATCGTTCTCTCGGGCACCCTCGGCCGCGCTGACATACAGATGTACGATGGGCGGCCTGGACTGAGCCTCGACCTCTATGAGGCCCAGGTCGAGAAGCAGTGATGCATCACTAACCGAGCACCGAACGATGCGCTTCCGTGCTATGCTCCTGGTGCCAAGGCATTTTGGCTCCGCGCAACTCGAGTGCAGGCCGTGCTCCGAGGGCAAGAGCTCAAGTGTCCGCTGCTGCCGCTGAGCATAGGTTTCGACAAGCATGAGCATCTTTCTCGCTGCCCTTGAGGCCATTGCTCCACACTACGCCGTGCGAGGCCATCGATTGCTTCTCTCTCAAGGGCATCCCTTCAACCGAGTAGAGATCGATTTGCGACGGGTTGCCGCTCACAAACTCCGGGTGGCCTGATCCTCCGGCTTCGCCGATTCCGAAGTCGATGGGAGACTTATTCGCTCGAGGGCTTCCGTCGCTCCGAGGTCTCAGCTTTGTGTGCATTGTTCACCCAGTGGGAGAGGAAGAATCACGCTAAGCAGAGCGCCCGTGCGATCATCCATCGTGGCTGTGTCGCCCGTTATGAATATTTGATCCAGGTTACGTGATCGCTCGCTGAACACGGCTCGCGGTGGAAACCGAAGGGAATTGTAGGTCGCTGCTACTTGAAACACGTTTCGGCTACGCGGCACGCTTCTCCGCGGCCGAGACCGAGGCGCTAAGCGCGAAAACTGCGACGCTGTGATTTGGACTGTGTTCATTGTGTCCTCTGCCTGCGCTCCATGTTGCCGAACGCTCTAAGGTCAGCGACGGGAGTGGGTAACGGGAGTGCGGCGCTAGCGAAGCAGGCCTCGTGACACGAACCGACGGCGCCCAAGCGCTTGTCAGGCCTTTGGTGGTGGCACGTCATACGATCGAAGGATATAGCGGACAAAGCCGATCAACTCCCGCGGCACAGAGTAAATGTCCCGCAACTCGAAGTAGCGGGCATGTGCCGAATAGACCTTCGCAACGCCAAAGCGCTGCAAAGCGAGCCTCACCCTGGGAACATGGAAATACTGTGAAATGACCAATGCGCTTCGAAGTCCGTGCTGCTTCATCAGTGCGCTTGCGTTGGCTGCAGTGGCAAAGGTGGTGTGGCCATCGCTGTCCACAAGCACTTGAGCTGCCGGAACACCGTTTCGAAGCAGGTAGTCGCGCATTGCCAGAGCTTCATCTCGCCCTTCCTTGCCGGTGGCGCCACTGACGAGCACCCAGTGAAACATTCCTTCCCGGTGAAGTTCCAGAGTTCGGTCGAGGCGAGCAGCCAGGCGGGGAGAAGGTGTGCCGTCAGGAAACACAGTGTTCCCGAGCACCACGCCGAGGTCTGCGGGATGAACATCGTCGTGCAATCCGTCCCACACGAGAACAGTGATACCGACCGCAAACGCTGCTGTGCCCGCAAGGGCTGCTCTGAAGAACAGCTTGAATAGACGTTGATGTCGCACGGCAAACTGAAGGTTTACAATCTTCGGGGTTAGGCTCTTCACCACGCCCCTTCTACCCTACGGCTTGTAGTAGTTACCGAGGTGCTCGAGGATTTTGGCGCGGAGTTCGTCACCGTCCACGACGCCGTTGTGGCGCCAGACGATTTCGCCGTTCGAGTCGACGAGCACCGTGTGGGGCATCCCACCGGGCCATTGCGGATCGACCGCTTTCATCAGCTCGTCCGGGTTCGTGCCGGTGAAGATGTAGCTGTTCGTCTTGCGGCCTCCGGCTTTCACCGACTTCTGGAGGCGGTCGGAGAGGCCGGCGTTGCGCTTCTCGAGGAAGGCTTTCACCTTCGCCGTGTCGCTTGGCTGGTCGGCGCTGAGGCTGATGAATTCGAAGTCGCGCATATCGAACCGACGAGCGGTGGCCACCAGCTCCGGAAATTCCTGCACGCAAGGTCCGCACCACGTCGCCCAGACGTTGATGAGCCGCAGGAGGTCGGCGGGCCCATCATGATCACCCGGACCGGTCTTTTGGGGGATGGGCAGGCTGACTTGGTGAATCACGGCGGCCTAGACAAAGCCGCCTGCGCCTATCCCGAGGATCACCGTGAATTTTGGGAAATGGAGTTGGGCTTTCCGATGCCTCACGGCGCCTTCGGCGAGAACTTCACGACGCGTGGGGCGATCGAGACCGGTGTCTGTGTGGGCGACATTTACCGGTGCGGCACGGCGGTGCTGCAGGTGTCGCAACCGCGGCAACCTTGCTGGAAACTGGCCCGGCGCTGGCGCGTGAAGGATCTCGCGGCGCGCGTCGAGCGAACAGGCCAGACTGGGTGGTATTTCCGCGTGCTCATCGAAGGAGTGGTCAAAGCACCCGCAGATATGGCGCTCCTCGAGCGTCCGCATCCGGAGTGGACGATCGCGGCTGCGAACGAGGTGATGCACCATCGCAGGGCAGACTGGGAAGCTGCTCGCGCACTCGGCTCGTGCCCCTCACTTTCACGGAGCTGGCAAATGAGTCTATCGAATCGGGCCGCAGCCCAGGTCGCTGCGAGCACGGCGCCGCGCCTTCTTGGACATGAAGCCGCTTAGCGCGTCTCCACGCGGGGCACCCAGGCGACAAGGATCCGATATTTCCGAGCTGTAAGAACGCCTGACATTCAGCCCCACGCCTTCGGGCGCAGCGATAACCTGGCCCGTGTGAGGCGCGGTCGAGGAACGAACCGGGGGGTGTTAGCGGAAGAGCGGGTTGAGCAGGTCGAGCACGCCCTTTGCGGCGTCTTTTCCGGTCTCGATCGCTTCACGGCCGGTCTTTTCCACGGTCTCGATGATGGCGCTTCCTGCCGCGACAGCGAGTCTGCCGGAGAGATCCTCCTGTGGCTTATCCAGCGGGCCGGTCACGCGCATGGGGGTCCAGAGATAACCTCCACGCGCAACGGTGAAGACACGCTCCTGAGAACCCGGCAGCCATTGCAGCGCGGCGGGAGTGATCCCGACCTGGAAATCACCATCGATCGCGCCGCCGACGACCACGAACTTCCCTTCGAGGCGGAGCAGTCCGCGCGATTCCGCGGCGAAGTTGCTCACGCGCAGGCGAACGCCGTCGTGATGAAAATCGCCAGAAGCGGTGCTCAGGGCGAGCCGGCGGAACTGCTGCATGCGAGTGAAGACGGCGATTTGATCGAGCACGGGCAGGGCTTCGAGTTGCCCATCTTCGAGCCGCAATGTGCCGGATAGCGTCGGCGGCGTCTGCGCGGGAAGCCGGGTTCGGATATTCACGTCGCCCGCGAGGCTTCCATGAAGCCGCGCTCGCCAGTCAGGCGGAAGAAGCGGTGTTACATCAACTGACGCGAGCTTTACCTGAAGATCGAGGGACTCCTTGAGCTGCACTTCGCCCGTAATGTTCAAGGTTCCACGCTCCCCCTGGCGCAGCTCCGCGGATTGCACGAAGAGCATTGGCTGGCGGTATCGGATCTGAAGCCGTGTGACGTCGAGAGACGGGAAACCCTCGTGGATCAGATCGCCGCCACGGCCGTCGATCCGCCAGCCGCCATCCTGCGGCGCGAGTTCAATGGCCACTCCGTGCAAGTGGCCACGCCGACTGTCAGCGTCAGCTTCAGGTCGGCCCCAGTCCAGATTCAGTTCGCGGATGAAAGCGGAACCAATCTCCACGCGGTCCGGCATCCAGCCCGAGAGCAGGCCACCGCTTCGAGCGTGGCCCACCGGAGCGGCCGCTGGCAGCAAAACGCGCGGGCCGTCGAGATCCAGCGCGAGACGTTGTACTTCCAGTCGATCGACCTGCCAGATGCGATCAAAG
>DASVRY010000017.1:0-1971 GCA_036388395.1 Chthoniobacteraceae bacterium | reverse complement strand
AGCGTCGTTATCGTCATCGCGTCAGTCCTTGCAGTAGAGCTGGTTGAGTGTAGCGAGCAGCGTCTCCACGCGAGGATCGGCGATCTGATACCACAGCGTCTGGCTTTCGCGCCGGAAGGCCACGAGGCCCTCGTCGCGCATCTTGGCGAGGTGCTGCGAGCACGCGATTGCGACAGGTCCATGAAGCCGTCATCGATCCGGTGCTCAACTTCGATCTCGCAAGCGCCGTCACCGCTACGCGCTCGGCGGAGCGGATCGTCGCCTGCGCGCGCGAGCACGGCCGCCGACTTCAACGTGGCTCAAGCGCTAACCGTCACGCGAATTCGTAAGGAACGATTCCGCGACAATTTGGATTCACAAGCAAGGTTCGACCCGCAGGTGGAAACGCCCGTTGTTCACAATTCTCGCGCGGACAGATGCGGCAGGAGATTCCGATCGGAGTTGCACCGCCGACGCCACTGAGATCAACTTGATCGGCATACACGAAGTCGCTGGCATGAATCGCCTCGCATCCAAGCGCGACTGCATAGCGCCGGCTTGGCCGCGCATAGCTGCCGGATGGTTTCACTAAACCCTTGGCCATTGCGACGTAACGAACTCCGTCAGGTGTCTCGGCAAGCTGAACCAGAATCCGGTCCGGAATCGCCACTGCCTCGTGTACCACCCACAAAGGGCATGCCCCGCCAAAGCGAGCAAATTGCAAGCGCGTCGCGGAATGCCGCTTTGTTATGTTGCCTGCCATATCTACCCGGCAGAAGTAGAAGGGGATCCCAGCTGCGCCCGGACGCTGCAGTGTAGAGAGACGGTGGCACGCTTGCTCAAAGCTTACGCCGAATGCCTGAGTGAGCGCGTCAATGTCATGGCGGAGCCTCCGAGCTTCGGCGCGAAAGGCGGTGTACGGCATAAGGAACGCGCCCGCCGCGTAGTTTGCCAACCCAATGGATAAAAGCTGGATGGACTCAGCGGACTCAAGACGGGCACTCGCAGCAATGTTCTTAATTATGCCCGCTAGCTCCAGCCGCATGAACCGGTGGGCAACGAGAAATAGAAGGCTCTCCGGCCGAACTGATCGATCGACAGTCAGGCGATTGTTGAGCTCGTCGAAATTGCTCAGCAAGGGTCCGGGTGCACGGACCACCGTAACGTCGTGTCGCCGCTTGAGCTGGTCCTCAATAGCCGGCACGTCTCTGGCAGCGGTTTCCTCAAAGAGCCGCTCGGCTTCCTGATCAAGACTAGCGATGTAGTTCCCTGCCTCGTGAAACCAGTCTCGAACTTCGTCCCACGGGAGAGGAACGGCTCGTCCGGTACCACGCTCAAACGCATCGTCGATACTACGGAGCTGATCCTGACTACGGTGATAAGCCTCGTGCACTGCAACTAAACGGTCTGCGAACAAAGGTTGACGGGCGACACCTCGCAGCAGCACGTCCTCAGGCATCGGGCCCGGGATCGTCGGGTCATTTGCCGCCGCCGCCGCTCGCGCCAGGAGCGTGCTATGCTCATCGCTACTGATCTCCGCCCAATCATCTGGGTAGGCTCGTGCGAAAGCTGCGAGCACAGCGTCTGTCATCGGCCGATCATCGCTTTCCAGCTGCGAGAGGTACGAGACGGACAAGCCTATGCTCGTTGCCATCGCCGATTGGCTCAGTCCTAGTCGGGTTCGCAGCGCTCGTGCCCGCATGCCCGCGAACGTACGCTGACCTCTACTCATATTTGCAAACCCCGCGCCAGGATTTTGCAAATCCACATTTGCGGCCTCTGCGCAATGCTGAAATGGCTCGCTGGGAAGGAAACCTGAGAGAGCCCATGGCATCTAATGTTCTCGACTTGCTTGAGCGTCGCCACGCTGAAGCCCGTTCTGGAGGCGGCGAGAAGCGCATTGCGGCGCAGCATGCCAAGGGCCGGCTGACCGCTCGCGAGCGGCTGTCGGTGCTGCTCGATCCGGGCAGTCTCGAGGAATATGACATGTTC
>DASVRY010000016.1:0-4635 GCA_036388395.1 Chthoniobacteraceae bacterium | reverse complement strand
AAGAAGTGCTACTAAGTAGCGGCTCGAGCCGGGCGTCCCTTCGCGGTAGACTGCTCCGGGCGGTTTCCGCATTGCACCGGCCGAGGCAATTGCCCAATCTCGCGCCATGAAAAAGGTTTGTGCTGCCTCCGGTTTGTTTGCGCTTGCTCTGCTGGCTCAGCCCGTTGCCGCGGCTGAGAACATCCTTTCCACAGCCCTGAAGGACAAGCTCGTTGCGATGGAAGGGAAGGAGTTGAAGAAGTTTGATGACGCCCCACTCGCCGAGGCGAAATACTTTGCGTTCTATTACTCGGCGTCGTGGTGCCCGCCGTGCCGCGCCTTCACGCCAGATTTGGTTAAGTTCTACAAGCGGCGCAAGCGCACCAATCCGAATTTCGAACTCGTTTTTGTGAGCAATGATCGCAGCGCCGAAGACAATGGCTGCCTACATGAAAGAGTATGATATGGAGTGGCCGGCGCTGGAGTTCGACAAACGAGCCTCCGCGAAAGAGGTGATGGGGTATGGAGGGAAAGGGATCCCGCGGCTCGTTTTTGTCGACGCTGCCGGCAAGGTGCTCTCAGATTCTTACGAGGGAGACAAATACGTCGGCCCAAGCAAGGTGCTGGAGGATATCGAGAAGAAGCTGAAGTCTGAAGGGGGCTCCACTGCAAGAGCTGGTGCCGGCAGCAGTAGCTTTGATTCCTTCTTCAAGAAGAAGCCTGCGGGCGAGTAGGCGGGTCTACCCGCAAAATTGTCGTTGAGCAACCGAGGAGGGTGGGGGACATTCGCACCCGCTTGAACTCCGCCGCACCCACTTTCGCCACTAAAGCTCCCGCTCGCGTCGTCATCGGCATGAGTGGTGGAGTTGATTCCAGCGTCGCGGCCTGGCTGCTCAAGGAGCAAGGCTACGATGTCGTCGGGGTGACGATGAAGGTCTGGCCGCAGGATTGCATCTCGCGCGCCGAGGATAAGTGCTGCGGGCCGCAGGCGATCGCGGATGCTCGCGGCGTGGCGCACGCGTTGGGCATCCCGCATTACGTCGTGGATGAGGCGGATCAGTTCGAGAAGATGGTCATCGACTACTTTACCGCTGAATACCGCAGCGGCCGGACGCCGAATCCGTGCGTGATGTGCAATGAGAAGGTGAAGTTCGGAAACCTCTGGGCGAAGGCGCAGGCGATCGGCGCCGACTACATCGCGACGGGACATTATGCGATCATCGAGCACCACGGCGATCGGGCCGTGCTGCGGAAAGGTCGCGACCCGCGCAAGGATCAGTCGTATTTCCTCTTCAGCCTGCGGCAGCAGCAGCTCCTCCGCGCAATGTGCCCGCTCGGCGGGATGGAAAAGCCGGAGATTCGGGCGATCGCACGGCAGCTCGGGCTAAAGGTCGCCGAGAAGGTGGATAGCCAGGAGATCTGCTTTGTCCCCGGGAACGACTACAAGGCGTTCCTCAAGTCGCATTTGGGTGAGCACGAGTTCCATCCAGGTGGCATCTACGATAAGGCGGGTAATCGTGTCGCCGAGCATGACGGGATCGAGCTCTTCACCATCGGGCAGCGCAAAGGTCTCCCAGGCGGAAGCCCGAAGCCGCTTTACGTAATCGATATCGATCCGGAGACGAGCCGGGTCGTGGTCGGCGATGCGGAGGATCTTATTGTCGACGAGTTTGAACTCGATCACGCTCTGTGGCATCGCGACAGCTCGGAGCCTTTTGATTGCAATGTGAAGATCCGCTACGCGCATCCCGGTGCGGAGGCGACGGTTTTCCCGAATGCTGATGGGACGGCTCGCGTGCGGCTTCATATCCCGCAGCGTGCTGTGACGCCTGGTCAGGCAGCAGTCTGCTACGACGGGGACGTGGTGCTCGGTGGCGGCTGGATCTGCCGTCAGCAGGCGCTCGCACTGGCTGGAGTGTGATCGATGAGCAGCGAAATCCTCCTCGTGATCAGCACGTGGCCGGATCTCGACGCGGCCCGGCGGGCTTCACGAGCGTTGGTTGAAGAGCAGCTCGCGGCGTGCGCGAACATCGTCCCGGGAGTGGAGTCGATCTACCGGTGGAAGGGTGAAGTCGAAACCGCGAATGAGGTGATCGTTCTCTTCAAGACCACTACGGCCCGCTACTCCGCATTTGAGCAGCGCCTGTGCGCGCTCCATAGCTACGAGGTGCCGGAGATTGTCGCCTTTTCACCGGCTGGTGGGTTGCCGGCTTATCTCCAGTGGGTCGAGGAGTCCTGCACCCGCGCGGGCACTTCGACGAAGCTTAATAGAGATAGCTGAGGCCGACCGAGCCACCGAGAGAATCGACGCCCGTGTTCCTGCGGGCAAGGCCGGCATTTGAGATGTGGCGGTAACCGGCCTCGAAAGTCAGAGCCCAGCTCTCGTTGAGGAAGAAGCGAACTCCGAAGCTGGCCTGCAGGTTGAACTCGAGCGCCGCACCGATGCTTCGCTGCGACTTGTCTTTGTAGGCGTCGTTATAAAGGCCGCCCACGCCGAGCTGAAAATACGGGACGACTTCCTGGTCGGGGTCGCTGAGGAAGTTCCGCCGCAGAAGGAGCGTCGTTCCGGCCATGAAGCTTCCGGGCCCCTCGAACACACCGCTGCCGAATGCCTCCACGAGGAACTCATTGTTCCCGCGCAAAATGCCGCTGCCGTTGACGTCGCTGAGCATCCATCCGACGCGCACGGCGCCAAGGGCGTCGTTGTAGGTCGGCCGCTCGGATGGAATGATTGTGAACGAGAAGAATGCGCCCGTCATCACCTGGAGCTCCCGCACGCCTTTTGGAAGCGCGGCCCCACGATGCACATTGTGTCTTTGCCATCGGTGGCGATCGGCTGACCCGCCGAAGCAGAAGCGGCCATGGTGAAAAGAAGCGCTCCAGCGCAGAAGGTTGCGGAGA
The DNA here is from genome assembly GCA_036388395.1 of Chthoniobacteraceae bacterium. Taxonomy (GTDB): domain Bacteria; phylum Verrucomicrobiota; class Verrucomicrobiia; order Chthoniobacterales; family Chthoniobacteraceae; genus DASVRY01. The sequence continues at coordinate 1,755 of DASVRY010000016.1, read as the reverse complement.
GAGAGTGCATATGCGCATCTAGGCAGATACTTCTGCCGTCGCAAGCACTGCGTCCGCGGCGCGCTTGCTGATCCGGTGATGTCCTGATGCGGAGAACGCCACGACTTCAGGAACGGCGCGCGTCGGTTTCAGGGGAGCGTACTCGTAGTGCTCCGTAAGTCGTCCATTCATGCCAACACCTTTAACCGCTCATTTGGTCATCCTGAGCGGAGCGGAGGCGGAGAGGCGGGCGCAGCGAAGTCGAAGGAGCCCGTCGCGCTCCGTAGGAGCTCCCGCACAGAGAGGCGGACCTGCACGTCTCTTCACGGCGGCGTTTCTACGGACCTTCCAGGGGGTCCTTCGACTGCGCGCCCAAAGCGGCGCTCCGCTCAGGATTGCCACGAGTTAGAGGGAAACTATTGCCGTGATCCACAGATAGCACTGCTCCGGCGGCCGCTACTTCAGCCGCTCCGGGTTCAGCGCATGTAGCGCCTTCGGGATGAAGCGGCCATTCTCGCGGATCAGCTTCCTGTCGAAGTGAATCGTGCCGCCGCCGTAATCCTCGCGTTGGATATTCACCATGTCCCAATGCACTTGGGAGCGGTTGCCGTTGTCTGCATCTTCGTACGCCTGACCGGGCGTGAAGTGGAACGAGCCGCTGATCTTTTCGTCGAAAAGAATGTCGCGCATCGGGTGGAGAATGTGCGGATTGAAGGCGATCGCAAACTCGCCAATGAACCGCGCGCCCGCATCTTGATCGAGGATCGCGTTGATCTTCGGGGTGTTGTTGCCAGTCGCGTTCACGACCTTTCCGTCCTGGAATTCCAGGCGCACATCATCAAACGCCGTGCCTTGATAGATCGTTCCGGCGTTGAAGGTGATGTGGCCTTGCACTGAGTTCCTCACCGGCGCGGTGAAGACTTCGCCATCGGGAATATTGTGCGTTCCGCCGCACGTGATCGCGGGGATGTCTTTGATCGAAAAACGCAGATCCGTTTCCGGGCCTTTGATCTCCACTTTGTCCGTCCGGTCCATCAGTTCCTTCAGCGCCTTCATCCCTGGCTGCATCCTGGCGTAGTCGAGCGTACAGACGTCGAAGTAGAAATCCTCGAACTGCTCCGTGCTCATCCCCGCCTGCTGAGCCATCGAGGCCGAGGGCCAGCGCAGGACGCACCACCGGGTTTTCTTCACGCGCCAATCGAGCACGGCCTTCAGCTTTCGGCCGATCAGCTTCATCCTTTCCGGCGGAACATCCGACATTTCCGTGATGTTATGGCTGCCACGGACAGCGATGTAGGCCTGCATCTTCTTCATCTGCGCGAGCTGGATGGCACTCGAGACATCGAGCTGTTCCTCCTGAGCGCCGAGGGCCATTTCGCGCGCGACTCGGCTGTGATGCGTCTGTACAAACGGCACTGCCCCCGCTGCCCGCGCGGCGCGGATCAGCGAGACGGTCATTTCATCCGGGATTTCGAAGGAGTCGATGAGCACCTTGTCGCCCGCGCCGAGCCGGGTGGAGAAATTGACGAGACCGTGGGCGAGTTTATCAAAGCGGGGATCGTGCATGGCGCCGGAAAACTAGCACGGCTCTGCCCCGGTGGGACACGGGAAAGATCAACTCGAAGGCGCGAAGACTCGAAGGTCTTGGGAGTCCGGCGCAGACGCCTTTGTTCGTCCACGAGGCGAAATACCAGATAGGCATCCGCAGAGCGGCTTCTATACTCTTGCCGCGATGAAGCTCCCAACCGTCGAAGCCCTCCGCGAGATCAGCGATCA
>DASVRY010000015.1:0-9290 GCA_036388395.1 Chthoniobacteraceae bacterium | reverse complement strand
TTCTCCGCCTGCGCAGCAGTTTCCTGCTTGAGCTTCTCTGTGTCCTTGGCGAGCTGCGCCATCTGTTCGTTCAGCGATGGCGTGAGTTCCGCCAGCATCTTGCGAGCGTTGTCCATTACAGGTCGCAGCAGCTCGAGCGCTTTACGAACCGGCACAGCCACCTGCTCCACTTCACGGTTGACCATCAGCGGAGCACGATCGGGATTGAAGCGTTCGCGCATCTCCCGTTTCGCCGGTTCTGCCCCGGCGACCCGCAATGCTTCGCGCACGAGATTTCGTGCTTCCTCAATGATCTTCCGCGTCGCCTCCTCCTTCGCGTCGAGGCGGCCCATCTCATCCGGCAGCGCCTTCAGCCGCGACTCGATCCAATCCCAATTCCGCGGTTGCACCGTGCGCGCACGTGGAGTTTTGATCTCGTATCGCTCGCTCGAAGTCAGGTGCGTCAAACCATCCAGCACTTCGGAAATGTCGTGCCCGCTCTGGAGGATGCGGAAGCCTTTGTCCAGCGCGCTGAACTTGTCCTTGACGGGCTCGAGCGCGCTCGCCCCCTCGATCCGCAACCCCTGCAGAGCCAGCGTCGCCATCCGCACATCGCTGACGAAGTAAGCATCGAACGCCGGCCGCTGTTCTTCGATACTGCCATGTTGCTTGAATGCCTCCGTCCGCCCTTCCCATCGACGATCGACAAGCTGGGCGCGGAGTTCCGGTGCAAGCTGCCCGAGCGCCTGCACTTGCTGAAGATCGCTCCGAAGCCACTCCAGATTCATCCAGGTCGGCTCGATCTGGCGGCGCAAATCGGTGACCACCTGAATGAAGCGCCCGGCCTCGTCGCGCCGCACCTCGAGCAGCTTGCGCGACAGATCTTTCGTCCGATCCGTGAAGCTCTTCGTGGGTTCGAGCAAAGCCTTGCCCGGCGCGCCTGCAGCAAGCGCGGTGACGAGCTTCGCGCGACTCTCCTGCACTTCTTTGGCAATCCTCTTGAGCCGGTCAGCGTTGCCTCCAGTCAGGTGACCCGCCGCCGCATCCATCAGCGACTCGACGCTGCGGCCTTCCGCGAGCACGACTTGCATGCGCGGCGCGAGCTGCGCCCACTTCGCTGCATCATCGCCACTATTTTCGGCCAGCGTGCGGACGCGCTCCTGTTCGCGAACGAGCACGCGGCCATTCTCCACGACAATGTTTAGCTCCTCGGCGGCGAGCAGAGCGCGGGCGGATTCTTCGAGCAATCGAGCCCGCTCTGCGGTGCGCTTCGATTGGTCCCGATACTCGCGGATCAGGTCGGCTGCGTATGGTGCTGCCGGATTCTTCTCCGCCAGGTTCAAGGCATCCCGCGCAAACTGCGCAGTCGTGACATCGGTCCGCGAAAGCTGGCGCCCGAGCAGGACGAAATTTGCGCTCGCATGCGCCGGCTCCGCACCGCGCAGGGTCGTGACGAGCTGGCTCCAGGCTTCCGCGCGTTTCTCCTCGAACTCCTCCAATGCCGTCGCCGAGCTGATCAACACCTGCCGGCGCGCCGGGTCTTCCGCGGGGAGCTGCTTGAATTTCTCCCGCGCTTCCGCGGCCTGCTTTTCCAGGGCCTCAGCCGCCGCACGCAAATTCTTGAGCGCCTCCCAACTGAGCCGCTGGCCCTCCAGCGCGTGGAGGCGTTTCGTTTCAAAGCCCGCAGTCGTGATCGTCAACCGCAGCGCTCGCGACTCGGCTTTGTTTCCCTTTCGATCAAAGGCGACGAGCTTCATCGCAAGCAAATCGCCCGCACGCACACCTTGCTCATGGAGATTCCAGCGGCGTTCCACTTGCGCTTTCCGCCCACCGCTTTGCGTAAGCGGCACCTCCTGCCATTCACCGTCGTTTACGCGGATGAGCTGCGCCACCTTCGCGAGCGCCTGATCATCCGTCGCCTCGCCGCGAATATCGACAATGTCGTTGGCGGGTAGGATGAGGTCCTGCTTCGGCAGCTCGAGCTCGATTTGCGGGAGAAGATCGGCCTCCGCGCGAATCTCGTACTGCGGGGAAAACTTGTTTTCGAAGCCGCTCGCCGCGCTCACCAGGAACACCCGGTACGTGCCTGACGCTGTCATGGGCAGGCGGCCGACGAGCCGGTCGCCCTCGCGTTGCAAAGGCACAGTGGTCTGCGTCTTGCCCTGCTCGATGCGGAGTTCACCACGCTCGACAGCCTGATTCGCCTGAAGGCGGAGCTCGACTTCGGTGCCCTCCAGAGCCGTAAGATCGCCATTCTCCTCGGTGACGCTCCTCGCCTCGAGACCTGCGTAGGAAGGGAAGCGATAGGTCTTTTCAAACTGCACCACGTGCGGGCGCGAAGCTGCTTCGAGCCGGTACTTGCGCGTGATGGCATCTCCTGCCCGCACGCGATATTCGAGGTGTTCGCGGCCGACCTGAATGGTGGCGGAGAAGCGGTCGCCTTCCTGCGCGATCATCGGGATGAGCTCCCGCCCGCCGGTCTTGGTAAACGTCTCGAGGAAAGCCTTGTTCGTGCGTCCGCCAGAGATGGCGACGAGGAGCGGCACCGTGTCACCCTGCGGCACGAGCCGCTCGGCGGGGCTTGGTTCGACGATCTCGACTTGAAATCTCGAGACGCGGGCGAAGTTGCCCAGCGGCAGCAACGCACGCATGAAGAGCGTGCCGAACTGAAGCCCGGTGGCTGCAAAGGCCACGATGAGCGCGATGAAAATTGCGGCAGCAATGCCTAGGGACCGCTTCAGCAGATGCACCGGAAGCAGCCGATCCACTTCGAGGTTCTCGACCCGCGCCGCCACGTCGCTTTGCACGAGCTGGCGGAACTGCGGCGAGTCGACGATCTCCGACTCCTTCGAGGTGCCGAGTTCCACCGCTGAGAGCAGATCCTCGCGCAGCCGCGGTTCGGCGTGTTCCAGCAGCCGCGCGAGACGGCGAGGTCCGGGTGCATGCGCCAAAACTCGCAGGCAGGTTCGCCATTCGACGACGATGACGGCGAGATAAGCCGCGGCGCTCAGGCCCCAGCGCACTTCGTCGGGAAGGATGAAGATCCAGTCGATCAAGGCGACGAGCATCATCGTCGCGAGTAGCATCGCGACCGCGGCGCAAATGCCGCGGATGATGATCAGCTTGCGCCGCCGGGCGGCAAAGGCGCGAAGTTTGGCGAGAATCTTCGGATCGAGTTGGGAGCTCATGGCGTGGCGTGCGGCTGAATTGGGGGACGGAGTCGGCGAGCGCGATCACGGCAGAGCACGCGAGTTCCGGGGAGCATACTCGTCTCGAGTTCTGGCGAAGGCGTCCCGCCTTCGTGAACTTTCTGAAAGCGTCGTATCGTGTAGTTGCGGAGCTTGCAGGAAGTTCGTTTCCGCGAGACGCGGAAACCAGCACTCGGGACGAGTGCGCATCCCAGAGTTCGCTCGCTCTCCATTATGCTCACTGCCGGTGCTGCACGTTTCATCACAGCAACCCCACGCGTTTGCGGATGATCCACTCGATTGCGAGCAGCAAGATCAGCGGGATGAACCACCAGTAGCTCTGCCAAAGGACCGTGTCGCTCTCGATCACCTTGCCACGGCTCATCGGCGCAAGCAGCCCCGGCAGTTGATCGACATTCTCCTCGCGCAGGTAGACGCCACCCGACGCGGCGGAGACCTGCCGGAGCAAATCCTCGTTGAGGTGCAGCAAAGTCAGCTCGCCCGTCTGGCGTGGCGTCACTTTGAATTCCGTGCGCGCCTTCAGCTCATTCTCTGGGACTGCGAGCGATTCGACCGCGACTTCGTAATCACCTGATTCCAGAGCCGCCGTGCGTCCCCGGAAAAGGCCGCCGGCATTCTCCTCGGGTGAAAGCTGGAGAGTCGCCGCCTTCTTCCCGTCGCGATAAAGCACCGCATTCACCGCGGCGTTGGTTACCGGCTTGCCTTCGCCATCGCGCAACCGCACCCGCAGCTCGGCGCTTTCTCCGGGTGCATAAGTGATTGCCCCAGCATCGAGCGAGACGAATTTGTCGCGGACTGCGAACGGTAGCTCCGCGATCCAGTTCGCCGCCTGTTGCCAAAATTTCACGTGGACCTGATCCGCCACCTCGAAGCGCCAGCGCCAGCTATCATCGAAGGCGTGATACAAGACGCGTCCGGCTCCGAAAGGACGGTAAACCATCGCCGCCACACGCTCACCGCCAACCTCCGCCTCGAGCAAGGTCTCCGCTCCAGCGAGTGCCGTGGCCCCGGAGAGCCAATGCGGCGGGCGCAAGTTGCTCCATGTCTCAAGGTTCTGCGGCTTATCGGCGGCGAGGGCAAATGGCGAGAGCGTCTGGCTTCGCTCGGTAAGCGCTACCTTGGTGATGCCGCTTCGGACATCCGCAGCTTTCCACTCCACGGGAAACAAGGCGGCGAGCGGCGTCTCTGCGTATTCCTTCAAGCGGCCGCGCGCTCCGTCGATGAAGATCACTGCCCCGCCACGTTGCGCGACGAAGTCGTTGATCCACTGCAGCTCTTCACCTTTGAAGACTTCCTTCTTCACCTCGCCGAAGATGATCAAATCAAACGTCGCGAGTGTGCCCGGATCTTCGGGAAAACCGTTGAGCTTTTCCTCGGCCAGCATCGACACGACTTCCCACTGTTCATCGCGCTCGAAGAGATTCCGCAGGTAGCGCGTCTCCCAACGAGCACGGCCATCGATGATGAGGATCTTCCGCTTCTGCGTCACCGCCCGGAAACGCAGGGCGTCCTCATTGTTCGACAGCTCGCGGTCGCCCTCGATTGCAGAAAGCTGCACCTGCAGATCCATCGGTAGGCCGGTGGTCTGCACCGCTGCATCCTGGCGCGCCGCGGCCTTCTTCGTCACGACCAGCTCTGCGACGGGAAAATCAAATGCGACTTTTCGGAGCTGTTTATTCTCGGTCGTGAGCTGTTGCTCCCACACTACTTTGTCACCGTCCTTGATGAAAACGGTGAACGCCTGCCCAGCCGGCATGTTGTCCTTCAGCGTGATCTGGCCGCGCACGCGATCCTGGAAGAAAACCGATTGCGGCCCTTCCACCGCCAGGATCGCAAGATCGCGCGGCGGCTTCTGCCCGCCAAGGCCCACCGTGTAGATCGGGACACCACGAGCACCGAAAACCTTCGCCGCTTCCACTGGAGAGTCGCCCTCATTGTGTTGGCCGTCGCTGAAGATCACCACCGCGCCACGCTCTTCGCTGTCCTGTCCATCGGCGCTCGCTTTCAATCCGAACCCGAGGTTGGTGTTCAGCGCTTCGGGCTTCGGCAAAGCCGCTGGAAGAGCAGAGTCCCGAGCCGTCGGCTGCCACACTTTCTCCGCCTCGCTACCCTTTAGCATCACCACCTGGAGGTCGTATCGCTCGGCAAAGTTCGCGAGCATCTTCTGCGACTCACCTTCGAGCAGTATTGATTGCACGCGCTGCCAGCGCGGCAGGCTGTCGAAGCGCTGAAGGGCAGCCGCGAGCGGGGAATTCGCGCTCTGAGCAAGGTCGCCAACGCGCTTTTCGAATGCCTCGGCAAGTTCGCTTTGCCAGCGCTGCGCAGGTTCGCTGAGCTTCGCCAGGTCTTGTGCGGCTTTGCTCTTGTCGTCGATCTGATCGAGCTTCCGACCGGTTATCTCGTTGACGGGGGTAAAGAGTTCGCGATCAAATCGCTCCAGGCGATCGCCTTCGCTGCCGTCGGCAGCAATCAGCTCCCGCGCTGCGCGAACTTTGCCCGCCAGCTCTCCCGCGAGCTCCGGTGCAGGCGCCGTCTTTGCTTTCTCCGCCAAAGCTTCTGCATCGGAAAGCGCTTGCGCCGCGCGCGGCAAATCCAGCTTCACCGCATCCTTCGGGAGCAAACCGGCCCGTTGCAGGATGAGGATCTTGCGACCGGTATCCATGCCGGGATCCGTGAGATCCATACTCTTCGAGCCGTCCACAAAGAGCAGCAGGCGCGAGAGCTGACCGACGACCTTGCGGTGATGGAGCACGGGACCACTTAGCATCAGCACAAGCATGATCACCGCAAGTGCGCGGAGCGTTGGCAAAAGCCAGCGCACCCAGCGACGCAGCGAACGCACTTCGCGCCAGTAGAAAAACCACACGACCCCCGCCAGAAGAAGCGCAGCACCGAGGCCGAACCACCATGGCCAATCGCCCGCGAAGCGGAGACTTGTCTGCACGGACTCGGGATTCATCGTGATCCTCCTGCGCCGGCGAAGACATCCCGCTCAGGCTCCGGCTGACGTCGTGGAGCCGCAGCCACTGGAGCTACGGTCCCGCGAGCCCGCGCAAACCGCTTTTGCAGATAAAGCTCGAGGAACATCAGACCGAGCACGATCCAGAGCAGCGGTTTCCAAAATTCGCGGCCATAGCGGCGGGTATGCTCGAGCGCCTTGTATTCCGCCCCCGACCGAACCAGCGAGACGCCGTGCGTTTTGGCGAGACCGTCGATCTCCTGCGGCGTCAGCTTGCGCAGATCGGATTCACGCCGCGACGCATTCACCACGTAGTAAGTCGGCGCACCGCCTGGCTGAGTGAGGGTGTAGAGCCCCGGCTGCTGAGTCCTGCTGAACTCGACAACGCCACGCTCACCCTTCTTCACGATAGGAGCCTCCGAGGAGACTCCGTCAGGGCTGATGATCGTCGCCTTTTTCCCCGCGTCCGTGCCGGGAAGAAACGCGATGATCGGCTTGCCGACATCGAGGTTTCGCGGCGGGAAAACCGTCGACGCAAGATAGACGGAAAGCCGCTGCAGGAGCGGGAGGTAGGAAGGGCGCATCGGCAGATTGCTCCAATCGGCGTCCAGCGCTGTCGCGCAGACAATCACCCGCCCTTCGCCGAAAGCTTTCTCCACCAGGAAAGGATCCCCATTCTCGAGGCGAGCGAGCGTCGTGGCTCCCGATTCCGGCGCTTCCTGCAACTTGAACCACAGCTTGATCGCAGAATCGCCAAGGCTCCCGTTGCGCGGATCGTTGAACAGCTCGAGCGCTGCGTTTTCAAACCGCTGCGAGCCTATCGCGACGGATGGCGCGGTTTCCTTCATATCGCCAGCCAACGCGCCAAAGCTCACCGGCAGCAAGCCTTTGCCGTTCTTCGTCAGCGCGCTGTTGTACCAGCCGCCGTCGATCCGCTCGCCAGGAAAGAGCAACAGGCCGCCGCCATTTTTCACGAAATCTTCCAGGGCTCGCACCTGCTCGTCGCTCAGCTTCCGCACGTTGGCCATGATCACGACCGCTGATTCCGTGAGCTTCTTCGCATCCAGCTCCTCAGGCTTGATCACCTTTGTGGAAATCAGGTCCGCCAGCTCGACGCGGCCCGCGCTGTAAGGCTGCAGGGCAATCTCGGCGAAATCGGTTTCGCCCTTCAGCGGCTCGCCGCTCGGGTCGCCGTTGACCAGCAGCAGCGGCACCTTGTCGCGCACCGGAATGCTCGCGAGGTAAACGTTGTCGGCTTTCAGAGGATCGGCATCGGCAAACACTTCGACGACCTGCGAACCCGCTGTTTCAAATGCGTGAGTGAAGAGCACCTGCCCGGATTCCTGCGCCCGCAGAGAGATCTGCGACACGGCGCGTTCCTGGCCGTTCGTGCGGAAATAGACGCGGAGATCCGGGTAATCTGCGTCGCCGAAATTCCGCACATTTGCGCGAATCTGGATCTTCTGCCCGACCCCCACCATGAGCCGCGAAAATTCCAGCGACTCGATGGCGACATTATCACGCACTTCGCTGCCGATATCGAAGAGCGTGATCGTCGGCGCGACTGGCAGTTGCTTCAGCCGCTGAATCGCTTCCCCAAGCTGCGCCTCTTCCGTGGCCTCGAAGCTGATTCGCTGAAAGTCGGTGAGCAGCACGAGATTGCGCGCCGGTTCGCGAGTCTGACCGAAGACATTTGCCGCAAAGTCGAAGGCGGCCGGCATCGTCGCCGCACCATATCCGGCGGAGACTTTGTTCAGCGCCTGGACGACACGTGCGGTGTCGTAGGTCGGCTGATCGAGAACTGCCGAGCCCCCTTCGCCGGTGAGCACGATGGAGGCATCGGAACCGCGTGGCAGCTCATTGATGATCCGCGCGGCCTCGTCGCGAGCGAGGGTGAAGTTCGACATGCCCGCGCGGCCCGCCTCCATCGAGTAGCTGTTGTCGAGCAGGAGCACGGTCGAGGCTTTGGAATTCCCGAGAAGCTGCTGTGCGCCTTGCCAGATCGGACGGGCCATGGCGAGGGCGAGGATCAGTGGAATCGACGCGCGAATCGCGAGCAGGAGGAGCTGCTCGAGCCGAATGCGTTTTTGGTTGGTGCGGATGACCGTCTCGAGCAGGTGCATCGCCCCCCATTTCACGACCTGGAAGCGGCTCTTGTGAAAGAGGTGAATGATGATGGGAATCGCGAGAGCCGCGATGCCGCCGAGGAGAGCGAAATTGAGGAAGCTCATTCGCGGGATGGGAGGAAAACCTGGAACTCTGAACGCCCAACGCCGAACGCCGAACGCTCAGAAAGCGCCTCGTCCTCACGAACGACAGCCGATTGCATCTTATTTCGCTGCACCGTATAGACGCTCGCGACGAAAATTCTGATGAGCTCCTCGGTCTCCGCGATCAACGGCTCGATCAGAGCTGGTCTTTCAATCAAGGGCACCTGGTGAATGAGCCGCAGCCAACGGCGGGACTCGCGCAACTCCTTCAAGCAGACGCGGAGCTTGTGGATGAAGTCTGCAGCGGACTCCGCCGATTCCGCCTCACCATGATTGGGCAAGGGAGACGTGCCTGAGCGCAGGAGTTGCGCTGCTACGTGATTCCCTGCTCGGGTTGGATGCAGGCTGTCCGCAACTCGGATGATGCGCACCGAATACTCCAACAGCCGTTCTTCCAGATCGTAGGCAGGGCGCGATTGCGAGCCTCCGTCGTTCAGCGTTGGGCGGTCGGCGGTCGGCGTTCCGCGTTTTCCTTTTTCCGTCATCCTTTCCTCCGCCGGTTCACATAAGCCGCCAGCGCCTCCGCGTATGGCTGGTCCGTCGTAAACGGCACGATGTCGATCTTGTGCCGGCGACAACCTTTCACCAGCTCGCTGCGAAAGCGCTCCAGATTTGCCAGATACGCCTCCCGCAGTAGCACCGGATCGAGGAGGTGCTGCGCGCCCGCCGTCTCCAGTGACTCGAACTGCGTCCAGCTCTTGAACGGAAACTCCAGCTCGTCGCGATCCCAGATCTGGAAGATGAGGATCTCATGATGTGCATGGCGGAAGTGCGCGAGCGCCTTGAGCAGCGACGGAACATCGCCAAAGCAATCGGAGATCACGATGACCAGCCCGCGGCGGTGCAGCTTAGGAACGAGATCGTGGAAGACAT
>DASVRY010000014.1:0-3396 GCA_036388395.1 Chthoniobacteraceae bacterium | reverse complement strand
AGACGATCCGTATTTGGCCGCCGGCCGAGTGCATAGACGATCTCCTCCGCCTCCACCGAATGCAGCCGGCCCGCGTGGTCGAAACAGACCTGCTTCAAGTCGCCAACCCGGCGTACCGTCGTGAGTGAGGTATTGCAAAAGATCTCCACTCCGTGCGCGCGCAGCCCTTCGGTCACCGCCTCGGCAATGTCGCCGTCGGTCTCCTTCAGGACTTGTGCGCCGCGCTGGATGAGCGAAGTCGGGATGCCCAGCCCCGCATAGTAAGTAGCAAACTCCAGCGCGATCGCTCCGCCGCCAAGGATGATCACCGATTTTGGCAGGCGGGTGCTTTCGAGCACCTCATCGCTTGTCACGTACCCGGTTTCCTCCAGGCCCTCCACCGGCACGTGGTGCATGTGCGAACCCGCCGCGACGAGAAAGGCGCGGCCGGTAATGGTGGTGCTCCCGCCCCCGTGCAAGAGGTCGACTTCCAGCGTGTGCGGATCTTTGAACCGCGCCATCCCGCGGATGAAATCGAACTTCCCCGTCTCGAGCTGGGTCCGGCGATATCCGGCGAACTCCTCGATGAGCCGGCACTTCCGAGCGTGGATCGCCTCCGCGTCGACGCCGCGGAACTCTGCATCAATCCCAAACTCCGCGGCCCGCCGGACGGTCTCCGCCCGGTGCGACGTCTCGAGGATCGACTTGCTCGGCATGCAACCACGAAGGATGCAGAGGCCGCCAACGACGGCGCCGCCTTCGATGATGACCGTCTTCAGACCCCGCGCACTCGCCGCGGAAGCAGCGGCGTAGCCAGCGCTCCCGGCACCGATGACCACAAAATCGTAGGCTTCGCTCATGGGTGAACCTTAGCACCATTCACCCGATACAACCGGTAGAACTGTGGCTCTTCGATCCGAAACTCGCCCGCAACTCGGGCCGGATCGTCGATCGACTGGAGGTAATCGGGCGCCAATTGTGGCTCTTCGGCGAGGATGAGGGCGAGCGGCCTGAGAGGCGGCGCCACCCCGAGGAGAAGGGCGGAAGTGTTGATCGCTCGTGACGCCTCATCGGCGATGACCCAGCGCACTTTCCGCTCACGGAGAATGGCTGCCGCTTTCGGAAACTCATCACTGAGGTAGAAGCTGGCCGAGTCCAGAATGCCCGGGAGGCTTTGGTGCGAGCTGCCGGCGACGCCGGGCTGACCCGACCAGTAGGCGAGCGGGGGCGAGAGCCACCACGGAGCGAGAAAAGGCTGCTCTTCCGGACCAGACATGCGCGCCGCCAATTGCCGGAGCAGGACCGCTTCGCGTCGCTGAAGGGTCAGCTGCCGCTGCGCGTTCGAGTTTGGAAAGAGCTGCTCATCCCAGTCTCGAAGCATCGGCCAAAGCAATGCGCAAAAGGCTAGCCAGACCAACCATGGCCTTTTGAACCGAATCGCCTGCCACGGCAACGTGAGCGCAAAGATCAGCGCGAGGAAATACCCCCAGCGCAACTGCGAGAACGTAAGACCGAGCGTCACGAGCAGCAAGATGCCGAGCGGGATGACCCGCAGATCTTCGCGGCGCGAGAGAAAGAAAATCGCCGGAGCCCCGAGAACGCCCCAGCCGAGCCATTGAAAGAGCAACGGTGAGCGTAGATCGAGGTGGTTCAGCTCGCCGATGGTCTGCTTCCAACGAAGAAACGCTTCGCGCAACGCTGCATCCGGCCAATGAAATCGCCACCCTTCGACAAGCAGCGCCAACGTGAGCACCGCGAGCCCGCAGGCGAGACCCACTCTGCGGTCGGCTGTCCAGAAAGGCCGCCGATCGAAGCCGAGCCAAAGCGCAAGGCTTGTCAGGAGGAGGAGCAGCGGTTCGTAGAGCGAAACCCACAGGCTCAGGGCCCAGGCTACGCCGGCAACGATGCTCCAATGCCGGGAACTGCGCTCCACCAGCGCCAGCTCCGCACAAAGAGCAACGGCGACGAGCGCGAGGAGCAGCGATTGGTGGTCCGGACGGCCGAGCACCGTCCCATGGACGAGCACTGGCGAGATGGCAAAAAATAGAGGCGCCAGACCCCAGCACCGGAGCCTCGCAGGAGCGTCGCCCTCGGAGCAAAGCCGGCGCGTTGTTGCCCAAAGGCCGAGAAAGCCACAGGTAAACATTCCGAGGAGCGGCGAAACCAATGCACCGGCAAGATCCAGCGTCTGGCCGCGAAGAATGCTCGTTTGCTGCGGCTCGAATACGCGAAAACCTAGGTCGAGAACACATTGCACCCCTACGATTAGGTAATCCAGAGGCGCGGTCGTGTGGGGCTCCGTGCCTTCCGGGTAGTTTTCAAACAGGTGATGCCGCACCACGCCCGCGCCATCGACGGCAACCGCGCGGGCGCGAGTCATCCGGGAGTAGCAGTCAGCATCCACGAAGTAGATCTGCCCGTCGATGAAGACGTCGCGCAGGTTGTGGGTACGGGCGAGACCGGCGAGAAGCACGCAAAAAAGGATCCAAAGCGCAGCTTTCAAGAGAACGCATTGCTCTCAAAGCCTGCGCCGGCTGTCCAACAACATCTTGTGGTGCTCAGGAGATACCAACCGCAAGGTATAGCGTGACCTGCGTGGAGGGCGGGAAAAAAAGCATTGTGGACGTAGGGGCTGGCACCTAAACTTGTGAGCAATTTTTTCTCACCCTCTTATGGCCGAAAAGGACGCTCTCCTCACTGACGCAGACGCCACCGTACACGCAAACTCGAACGACCGAAACGAGACCGAGTACGATGCGTCGAAGATCGACAAACTCGAGGGGCTCGCAGGCGTGCGCCAGCGGCCGGGGATGTACATTGGGCCAACCGATGAGCGGGGTTTGCATCACTGTGTCTTCGAGGTGCTGGATAACTCGATCGACGAGCATCTGGCGGGGCATTGCTCGAAGATTGATGTGACGATTCACGTCGATGGCTCATGTTCGCTGCGGGACAATGGCCGCGGCATTCCTGTCGATATTCATCCGCGGTTCGGGATCCCCGCGATCGAGCTGGTGCTGACGAACCTGCACGCGGGCGGCAAGTTCGGGCAGGGCGCTTACAAGTACTCGGGCGGCTTGCACGGCGTTGGAGCGAAGTGCGTGAATGCGCTTTCCGATTGGTTCAAAGTCGAGGTGCAGCGGGATGGCAAAGTTTACCACATGGCGTTTGCGCGCGGTGAGACGACGCAAAAGCTGATCGTGATCGGTGAAGTGAGTAACCCGAAGCAGACGGGCACTCTCATCACCTTCCAGCCCGATCCGACGATCTTTACGATCACGACCGACTTTCAATTCAACAAACTGGCGGCGCGCCTGCGTGAACTCGCCTTTCTCAATCCCGGGCTCGAGATCAATCTCACCGATGAGCGCGTCGATCAGCTCAAGCACGAGCGCTATTTCTACAAGTTGGGCATCG
>DASVRY010000013.1:0-5010 GCA_036388395.1 Chthoniobacteraceae bacterium | reverse complement strand
CTAGCGGAAGTGGCTTTTAATGAAATCACTTCAGCCGGACACCTCAGGCATGGGCGATTTCTCCGCCTGCCCAACGGTCTTTAGCGCACTTTTACGAGACGCTGACGCTATTCTCTACACACGACTCAACCCAGTTGTCGGCTCATGCTGGTTCCCAACCATTTGTAACAGTTCCAGAGGATTTGTCACAGTTCCCGACCTATTTGTCCGTGCCCACTACTTCCTAAATTTCACTTTCCCTACTCCACCGTCACGCTCTTGGCGAGATTGCGCGGCTTGTCTACGTCACAGCCGAGATGCACGGCGGTGTGATAAGCCAGCAGCTGCAGCGGGATGGAGGTTAAGATCGGTGACAGGTAGTCCGGGCACTCTGGGATCCAGATAACGTCATCGGCGACCTTCTCCAGCTTGGTGCAGCCTTCCGTGCCAATCGCAATGATCGGCCCTTTGCGGGCTTTCACTTCCTCGATGTTGCTCACGTTCTTCTCGAAGACGCTGTCATCTGGAGTGATGAAAACGCTCGGCACATCTTCAGTGATCAACGCGATCACGCCGTGCTTCAGCTCCGCGCTCGGATAGCCGCTGGCGTGGATATAGCTGATCTCCTTCATCTTCAGCGCGCCTTCCAGTGCGACTGGATAGTTGAACTGCCGCCCGAGGAACATCATCGCCTGCGCTTTGGAATACTTCTGCGCGATAGACTTGATGTGATCGCTCTGGTGAAGGATCTGCGTCACCTTGTCTGGCAGGGCTTCGAGTTCGTCGATGATTCGCAATCCATCGCTGTGGCCAAGATGCCGAATGCGTCCAAGCAGGAGCGCGATCAAGGTGAGGATCGTCACCTGCGAGGTGAACGACTTCGTCGCTGCGACGCCGATCTCCGGACCCGCGTGCATATAGACGCCGCCGTCGCTCTCGCGGGCGATCGTGCTCGCGACGTTGTTACAGATGCCTAGCGTGCGATGACCTTTCCGCTGACTCTCCCGCAACGCCGCCAGTGTATCGGCCGTTTCGCCGCTCTGGCTTACGCAAAAGACGAGTGAGTCCTTTGGGAGCGGCATATTGCGATAGCGGAACTCGCTCGCGAACTCGATCTCCGTCGGGATGTGCGCCAAAGCTTCGATCACGTATTCGCCACACATCGCGGCATGACTGGCCGTCCCGCAACCTGCGAGGATGATGCGCTCCACCGCACGCAGCTCCGCATTCGACATCTCCAGACCACCGAGCTTCGCCGTGCCTTCTTCGCGGGAAAGGCGGCCCCGCATCGCGTCCTGGATCGTCGCCGGCTGCTCGAAGATCTCCTTCAGCATGTAGTGCGGGAAATCGCCCTTGCTCACATCCGCTTCGCTGAATTCCACCTTGCTGACCTCGAAGCCGCTCGACCCGCCAAGCAGGCTCGTAATTTCGAACTCGTCGCGCGTGAGAGCCGCGATGTCGTTGTCTTTTAGATAAACCGCATCGCGAGTGTAGGCGACGATCGCGCTCACGTCGCTCGCGAAGAAGTTCTCCCCTTTCCCCAGCCCCAGCACGAGCGGACTCCCCCGGCGCGCGCCGACGAGCGTCTCCGGCAGATCCTGGTGCATGACGACGATGCCATACGTGCCGACAACCTGTTTCAGCGCGGCGCGGACCGCATCCACGAGCCGGGCTTTGGTGTGCGCCGCCTCCTTGTCACCCTGCGCCGCCGCGTCGTAGTGCTTGCCGACGAGATGCGCGAGCACCTCGGTATCCGTTTGCGAGACAAAGGTATGCCCCTCTTCGATGAGCTGATCCCGGAGGTGCGCGTAGTTCTCGATGACCCCGTTATGCACCAGCACAAGACGGCCGCTTTTGTCGAAGTGCGGGTGCGCATTCGCATCGGTCACGCCGCCGTGGGTCGCCCAGCGGGTGTGGGAAATTCCGATATTCCCAGGAGGTGGCGCGTCCTGGATCATCTCCGCGAGATTCGCGATCCGCCCAATCCGCTTCCGCACCTCGATGCCGCCGCCGTCGAGCACCGCCACGCCCGCGCTGTCGTAGCCGCGATATTCCAGCCGACGAAGCCCGTCGAGAAGGATGGGAACTGCACTGTTTTTGCCGATATAGCCGACGATGCCGCACATAGGGTTGAGAGCTGAAGGTTGAGAGTTGAGAGACGCCGGAAACTGGATCGTGAATTGAGCTGGAAACTCGCCCTTGAAGGTTGCAGAGCAAAGAACCCCCGGCAAGCGCGTGGAAAGTTCGTATCAGGGCCTCACCTTGCTCGTAACAGCGGAGCTAAAGGATTACGGCCCCACACGTGCACAACTCACCCACACTTCCGCTCTGCGGCGTCGGCACTCCGGAAGCTCGGGCGGGCAGAACACCGCGCCTCCCTAGCGTCAGCGCCTCTCCGAGACGCCGCGAGCTTCCCGTTCGGCGAGCTTGAGATCAGCCTCAGTCATTATCGCGACAAGCTCTTCAAACTTCACCTTCGGCTCCCAACCGAGCTTCTCTTTCGCTTTCGCTGGGTTGCCGATGAGGAGTTCCACTTCGGTTGGCCGGAAATAGCGGGGATCGATCCGCAAACGGACCTTCCCGGTGGATTTCTCCACTCCGACCTCTTCCACACCTTCACCTTTAAACTCCAGTTCCATGTCCAGGCTCTGGAACGTCCGGGCGATGAACTCTCGCACGGTGTGAGTCTCGTTCGTGGCGCAGACGTAATCATCGGGCGTCTCCTGCTGAAGGATATGCCACATGGCGTCGGTGTATTCCGGCGCGTATCCCCAGTCGCGCTTCGAGTCGATATTGCCCATCACCAACTCGTCCTCGAGGCCCACTTTGATCCGGCCTGCGGCTCGGGTGATTTTGCGGGTGACGAAGGTCTCCCCCCGGCGCGGAGATTCGTGGTTGAAGAGAATGCCATTGGAAGCGTGGATGCCATAAGCCTCGCGATAGTTCACGATGATCCAGTAGCCGTAGAGCTTTGCCACCGCGTAGGGCGAGCGCGGGTAAAATGGCGTTTTTTCCGTCTGGGGCACTTCCTGGACCAGACCGTAAAGCTCACTCGTCGAGGCCTGGTAGAAGCGGACCTTGTCCTTGAGTCCCACTTCCTTGATCGCATCAAGAAACCGCAGCGTGCCCATGGCATCAACCTCGCCGGTGTATTCCGGGACTTCGAAGGAGACCTGCACGTGGCTCTGGGCACCGAGATTGTAGATCTCGTCCGGGCAGACCTTCTCCAGCATGCGGTTCAGGTTACTCGAGTCGGTGAGATCACCGTAGTGGAGGAAGAGGCGCTCGCCGTAGATCTTCGGGTCGCTGAAAAGATGATCAATCCGGCCCGTATTGAAGCTACTCGAACGCCGGATCATCCCGTGAACTGCGTAACCCTTGTCCAGAAGTTGTTCCGTAAGATAGGAACCATCCTGCCCTGTAATGCCCGTGATAAGTGCGGTTTTCATGAAGATAGAAAGCGAAAGCGCAAGGAAGTCGGAAAACTGGCCTATGGAAAGCGGAAATTAAAAGGCAGGCGGTTTGGCAGAGATCGGCATCGACTGTTCAGCGGCAAGGAGCAACCCGGAAGCCTTGTGCAACGTTTCCTCCCATTCCCGCGCCGGATCGGAGTCGCCCACGATCCCAGCCCCCACATGGAAGTGAGCCTTGCCGCGCTCTGACACGATCGTGCGGATTGCTATATTGAAGTGGCTTTCATCGTTGAAGCCGATCCAGCCAAGCGCGCCAGTGTAAATCCCGCGGGGCGCCGCTTCGAGCTCCTGGATGATCTCCATGGCACGGATTTTGGGCGCACCGGTAATCGAGCCGCCCGGGAGGCATCGCCGCAGCGCCTCCACGTGATCGACTTCCGTCCGGAGCTCGCCTTCCAGCGTCGAGACGAGATGAAAGACCTGCTCGTAGCGCTCGAGCTTCAATAGTTCCGAGGCGCGTACGCTGCCGAACTCACAAATCGCGCCGAGATCGTTCCGCTCGAGATCGGTAATCATGATCAGCTCGGCGACCTCCTTGGCTGAGGTCAGCAGGTCGTAGGCGGAGCGCTCATCCAGCACAGGATCAGCAAATCGCGGGCGCGTTCCCTTGATTGGACGCGTGCGGATGGAGCGCCCTGACATCCGGAGAAATGATTCGGGTGACGCCGAAAGGAGGGCGCGTTCTTCGTCCAGGCGCATGAAGCAGGCAAATGGCGCTGGAGAAAAATGCCGCAGGCTCTGATAGAGGGCAAATGAGTTGCCCTTGAACTCGACCGAGAAGCGATGCGCGAGGTTCACCTGATAGATGTCTCCCGCAGCGATATAGCTTTGCGCCCGGCGAACGAGATCCATGTAGCGCTCGCGCTTCATCTCTCCCGCGAATGCCAGAGGAATGCCGAGGGGCGGCGAACTGGGCGGCTGAAAGTGACGGCGCAGATCGCCGGTGGCGTGCCAACTTTGATCCGCATGACGGAAGATCAGAGTCTCCTCGTAAAAGCCGAATCGGAAATCGCCCTCATACTCCACACAACCAGCCGCGAAGCCATGCGGCAGCCGGTTATCGACCGCAATGCCCGACCGGCGAGCGATGATTTCGTGGCGTAGGAGTTCCCAATTCCGTCCGGCAATGACCTGCTCGGGGAGTGCTGCAACGATGGAAATCGACCCCGAATCCGCGAGCGAACTGTCGAAAAACACCATCCCCGGCAGATCGGCACAGCGCGCCGCAACTTCGGCCGGCGAAAGGTCGAGTTCGATCTGGCGAGGCACGGGCGCGAGCTTCGGCACGTAGGCACTTCCGCACCAAGGGCGAGCTTTGCAAACTGAAATTTTGCGGTAACGTCGGCACTTTCCAGATGCCCAAATCGCTGCTCCTCTTCGTTACCCTTGCCTCGCTCTCGGCAGGACCCCTTTGCGCGCAAGACTCAGCGGCCCCAGAAGCCACTTCTGCTCCAGTGACGGTGGAGCCAACGCTGGAAGGCGGCACTGCCGAGACTTCGGTGAATACCACGCCCCGTACGGAGGCTGCACCGGTCGCCGCAGATCCCAGCCTCGAGCT
>DASVRY010000012.1:0-2072 GCA_036388395.1 Chthoniobacteraceae bacterium | reverse complement strand
CCTGGCGAGCGTCTCTGCAGCGGCAGGGAAGACGTCCGAGACGAAGAGATCTGCAGGTGCGACGACGCCAGATTGCACCACGCCTTGCGCAAGTGCCGTGGCCATTTTCCCGGAGCCAAGAAATCCGAGCTTCATAGAAGGAGTCGATGCATTTACCTACAGATGAAGCAGGCGAAGCTGAAAGAAAAGGCCGTCGTGCGGCGAACGCCTCCGCAAGGGAGGGGCGCAGCATTGCAGGGAGGGCATGAGCAGCGTAGATGAATGACATGCCTGCTCTTGCTGCTGAAGAAGCGCTCATTGATCGCGTGCTCAATGGTGAGCGCATTTCCCGCGACGACGCACGCGCTCTTTACGATCTGCCGCTGAATGAACTCGGCGCGCTCGCGGATCACCGCCGCAATCTGGCAAAGGCCGCGGCTTACGACGGGCGAGGGGAGCAAATCGTCACCTACATCATCGATCGCAACATCAACTACACGAACGTCTGCAACGTTTACTGCAAGTTCTGCGCGTTTTACCGAACAGAGAAGCAGCCAGATCACTACGTCCTCTCACACGAGGAGCTCGACGTGAAGCTCGACGAACTCACCGCGATCGGCGGAATCCAGATCCTTCTACAGGGCGGGCATCATCCGGGGCTGGGGATCGATCACTATCTCTCGATGCTTTCTCACATCCGGGAGAAGTATCCGCACATCAACATCCACGGTTTTTCGCCACCGGAGTTCAATCACTTCAGCCACGTCTTCAAGATGCCGCTGCAGGAGGTGATTACCCGCTTCAAGGACGCCGGGCTCGGCTCTATCCCTGGAGGCGGCGGGGAAATCCTCGTCGATCGGGTGCGCGACCGAATCGCGCCGCTGAAGTGCAACAGCGACCAGTGGCTGAAGGTGATGGAGATCGCGCATGAGCTCGGCCTGAGCACGAGCGCGACAATGATGTTTGGTCACGTGGAGAGTCTGGAAGAGCGCTTCGAGCATTTGCAAAGGCTGCGGGATCAGCAGGATGCAACAAGCGGCTTCACCGCGTTCATCTGCTGGACGTTCCAACCCGAGCACACGAAGTTGCGCGCTGAGCCGGTCGGCAGCGCTGAGTATCTCCGCATGCAGGCGCTCTCCCGCATTTTCCTCGATAACATCGAGAACGTGCAGAGCTCCTGGGTGACCCAAGGGCCGCGAATCGGCCAGGTCGCGCTCCGCTACGGGGCAAACGATTTCGGCTCCGTGATGATGGAGGAAAACGTCGTCAGCAGCGCGGGAACCAGCTTCCGCCTCGCAAAGGAGGAGATCGAGCGGCTGATTACCAACTCCGGGTATGAGCCGCGCCGGCGGAACAACTGGTACGAGTTAGTTTAGCAGGGGCGCATCAAAGCATGCGCTGGAGGGAAAACGCCGAACGCTGAACTTCCAACGTCGAACGCCGAACGCCGAACGGGGGAGCTGACCGGCAGGCAGCGCTGCGCCGGGAGCTTCGCCCCGAAACGCGGTGAATCTGGCGGATTTCGTGTCGCTTTCGGACGCCACACTGCTGACTGAAAACCCCGCTTGACGTCGGCAGAGCGACTCCCTCTTATACGCGGGTTTTCCGCTAGGAGAGTGCAACCGGCGGGATTCTACCCGTCCATTCGCCCATGAATTTCCGTTTTCTTTCTCTGGCTCTCCTGCTGGCCGCCACGGTTTTGCTGCCCTCGGGTTCAGCTCAGGCGCAGACGCCGGCTGCACCGATTGTCCGCTCGATCGAGGTTCAATATGCGGGCGCGAGCACAGTTTCGAAGGAAAAGATCCTGGCCAACATGCAGACGCGGGTTGGCCGTCCGTATGACGAGCGCACCGTGGAGGACGACATCCGCAACCTCTACGCGACGGGGAATATCACCAACGTCCGCATCTTCGGTGAGCCGGTCGCGGATGGCGTGAAGGTGATCGTTGTCATCCAATCCAAGTCACAGATTGGCGAGGTCGTGCTGAATGGCGTTACGCAGTTGAAGCCGAACCGCGTCCGGAAGGAGATCACCTCCAAGCCCGGCGACGCGCTCAACGAAGCCACGCTCGAGGCGGACCGGCAGAAGGTGA
>DASVRY010000011.1:0-7601 GCA_036388395.1 Chthoniobacteraceae bacterium | reverse complement strand
CGCTGCGATGCCTGCCGCGCGATTCAAGGGCGCCGCGAGCTTCTCGTGCAGCCCCGCCCGATAGCCCAGACGTTCTCCCCAGAAGATCCAAGGCTTGTGACGCAGCGAAGTCCGAATGAGCAGCTGCGCGGTCACCGACATCAATGTGTTCATCACCACGACATCGAACCGCCGCAAGCTGGGGAGGCGCCAGTTGATGTGCGAACGACCCGAGCCGATCGGCAGCCAAAATCCAGGCAGGATCTTTTCGTAACTCGCAAGGGGCTTCTGCGGCCATGGCGCGTCGTAGGCTCCCGCTTCGAGATAAAAGACGCTTAACTCCACTTCTAGCCGCTGCGAGAGCGCCCGAAAGAGATCGCGTTGATACGGGGACGGTACGACCGAGACAAAGCCAACCTTTATCGGAACTGGCGCCGCTTGCCGGCCGCTCTTGGGCGCTGGCATTACGAGACGGGTTGCCGTGGGGGTCGCGGAAGTGGCCGAGTCATAGCCCGACGATTCCCCCACTGCCGCGCCTTCGCCGCAAGTTTCCGCACGCTGTAGGTGCCAATCATGATCGCCGCCACCGTGGGCATAAGCGCAGTGGTGAAAACGAAAAGACTTCGCATCGAAATGACCGCCGCAAAGAAGCCGGAGGCGTAAATCAGGATGCCCAACTCGGAATTCCGGGATGACGAGAGATAGCTCCACCAGCCCGTGATTGCGCCGAAGAAGATCGCGATCAAGAACACCGCCATAGAGCCACCGGCCATGTACGCCTCACCTGCGAAGCTGGCTGCAATCGTCAACCCTTCCACGCCAAGTGCATCTTCGATCGAGGCGCTGAGACCCTCCGGCTTTCCTGGCCAGACGGCGCGCGGGATAGGTCGAATCAGTGCTAGGTAGGGAACCTCAAGTCCAAGATACGGGCGGTATTTCGGGAAGACCTCCACCAGCTTCCCGATGGCGTAGAGGTTGTAGTCGACAAACATCACTTGCTCCTTCGACTCATGGTGTTCGTAGTTGCCGATGAGGAAGTTTTTGAAACCGACACTGCGGAACTGCAGCATGAACACCGTCGCTGCGAGCATGATTACGGCGCTCGCTGCCGAGAGGATGATCAGCTCCTTGCGGCGTCCCGGTGCGAGGGCGAACGCATAGCCGATCAGGAATGTTATGAGGTATGCGGCGAAGACATTTCGCGTTCCGCCGGCGAAGCCGTAGAAGAAGGTGAAGAGCAGCGCCGCCGTGACGAGCACCAGCTGGAAAAATGGATAGCGCTTCCGCCGTGCAAGCATGATCCCAGCGAGCGGCGGCACTAGATAGATAAACAATCCAAGCTCAACGAGGAGAGCTTTCCAGTCGCCGAACTTTCCCCGCTGCCACGGCTGCGAAAAGCGCGGCGCCATGAAGTATTCGATCATCTCCACAATGTCGAAATTTACCGCGAGAAACATGTGAATGTAGCCGACGCTGAAGCAGACCCAGAAGACCACGATCAGCCAGGCTGCAGGGACCTCGCGGTTGAGCGTATCGGCGAATGGCTGGCCGCGCGCCTTGAGCATATGCCGGCCGATGAGCAGTCCGGCGAAGCCTACGAGCACCACGACCAGCGACTCGTGAGTGAGCCGCGGACCGATCATTGTGTCGAAGGTTTGCTGCGGAAATAGGAACTCGAAAAGCGTAAGAAAGTAGAACGCCAGGATCGCCATCAGGTCCGCGCGGATCAGGTTTTTGAAGCCGAGCTTCAGATCCATGAATGCGCTCGCGGCAAGGCTCACTCCTGTTCCGATGGCGGCGAAGCGTGCGACTTCACTGGGGAGCTTTCCAGTCATCATCAACCCTGTGGCAAGAATGCCGACCAAGGCGATCACGGTGCCTTGCGGGTGCGGACGGGATACTTCGTCCGTGCGAGCCAGCGGATCCTCGCGGGGCGGGAGATTTCGCCAGGGAGGTGGGGCGTGCTTTTTCTTGGGGCGCGGGAAAGCCATTTAGAGCAGAGCGGATGTGCTGTGTGCGATGAGCTGTCGGGCTGGTTCTGTCCAGCCAAAGGTTTCGGTGACGCGCCGCGGATTCGCTTCCCACCAGACCAACTCCTCAGCGAGTGCAGCAGCGTTTTGGACGGGAACAATTGAGCCGTTGATCCGATGGCGGACGAGGTCTTTCCCGCCGACGCGGTTACTAACAATCGCCGGGAGTCCGCAGTTCAGAGCCTGCGGCACGACGAGGCCGAAGCCCTCTTCGAGCGAAGGCAGGACGAGCACTGAGCTTCCGCGGAATGCTTCAGCGAGCCGTTCCTGCGAAACGGCGTCATGGAATTCCAGCGGTGTTTTTCCTTTGTATGCGGCGAGATCGTGCTGCGATTCACTGGCGACTCCTCCGTAGAAGTCGATACGCCACTCCGGACGCCCGACAAGTTCCAGCGCATCGAGCAACGTCTTCAGACCTTTGCGCAATCCGAGTAGACCGGCGAAGGCGATGCGAAAGTTCTCCGGTGCGCCCGCTCCGCGCGGGTGAAAGACAGCTCCGTCCGCACCGTAGGGGATCTGCCAGATCCGGCCGGCGGGAATCCCGGCGCGGACGAGTTGCTCGCGCACTACTGAAGAGGCAGCACCGTGCCATTCTGCGAGCGCATACTCCTCGTCCTCGCGGGCGAAGTAATCCGCATCGTAAGGGGAAACGTCCTCGAGGTTCAGCCCGACGCGGCGGAACTCCGGTTCCATGACTTGCACCCACTCACGCACTGGACCGGTGGCGTGGTTAAGCACCGTCCGCGCACCCACCTTCTTTGCGCCGCGAAAGGTGTGGAGGCACTGTCCAGGTAGGCCGTGGATGAAATCACACGCCTGAAGGTGAGCCCCCGTCCACTGGTCGAAGCCGCGATCCTGCCAGAGGAAAAGCTGACGTGAACCTGGACGAAACCGCTCCGGAAGAAACTTCAACATGCCGTAGACGACATTGGTGCGGAAGCTATGGGTGCGCAGCGGCAGCGTGTGCGGCGCCTTCAGCTTCCAGGCTGGATAGCCGGAGTAGTAGCATCCGAGCGCATTCTGCTGCGCCAACTCGAGCGCGATTGGATAAACGTGGCACGGATTGGTCGCCGCGAAGGAAATTTTCATGCAGCGGAGTTTCCAAACCGCGCGTTCCACTCGGCCTCGGAAACGAGGGGAGCACGGCTGAGCTGCATCCACGCCAGATACCGCGGCCATGGTAGCGGCTGGCGAGAAGCCAGGCAGCGGCGCAAGCCAGAGAGACACGCGAGCCACCATTTTGGCTCCGCCAAGAGCCAGCGCAGGCCGCGTTTGCGCGCGTAACCCGCCTGCCTTGCGACGCGGAATAGCGCTACGGCGAAGACCTGCGGCGCCGGGCAGCGAAGGAGCACGCTCCAGAGTTCATTCCTGGAATGGCGATGGTGAGTGCGCAGTTCGTTCCGCTGCGCGCTTGTGAAATGATGTCGAATCGTCAGCGAGGTCTCGTGGCGCACCTGCCAGCCATTGGCGACGCAGCGAAGCGCGAAGTCCGGTTCTTCGTACGCGTGAAAGAAAAAATCCGGATAGCCGCCGAGTTTCAGGAAGGCGCTGCGGCGCACTGCGGCACCGGAATTTGCGTAGCTCCCAGTGAACTGCGGCTGACCAAAATCGGTCGCGGTGAGCGTCTCTGGAAACTCGTCGGAGCGCTGTGGAAAAGAAGCGACGGCGAGTCGCGGGTGAGTCGCAAAGAGCGTGCTTACTCTTTCAATGATATCGGCTTCGAGCGGATAGCTGTCGTCGTCGAGGCTGAGGAAAACGTCGCAGGTGCATTCGCGGGCGAGTTCATTTCGCGAAGGGATGGAGCCGCGTGCAACTGCATGCTCGATGAGGCGCACGCCGGGATGTTCGGCTTGCAGCCATTCCACCGTCCCATCGCTGCAACCATCCGCGCAGACCAGCAGTTCATCCGCGGGAGGAGTGAGCTGTTGCAGGGCACGCAGCGTGCGCGCGAGCTCTTCGCGCCGATTGTGCGTAGTGATACAAACGCCGATTTTCATGCTGGCACCTGCTTGAGCACGCGCGCGGGATTGCCGACGGCAATCACACCAGCCGGGATCGATTTCGTCACCACACTTCCCGCGCCGACGACACTGCCGTCGCCAATGCTGACACCCTTTAACACGGTCACGTGAGCGCCAATCCAACAGCGGGCGCCGAGGCGAGTCGGAGCTGTGATCAGCTCGCCTTCAGAAGGGCGCTGACCGCTGCGAGCTCCGTGATCATGATCCGTGATGTAACAGAACGGCCCAATCATCGTCTCTGCTCCGACGGTGATCTCTCCGCTCGCGTCGAACATCGTCTGGCGATTTATGTAGCAGCGTGGACCGATCGAAATACGCGCACCTTCGCCCGTGAGCAGGAGCACCACGCCGCGGTCGAGTGCGACCTCAGCCTCGAGAGTGACGCCCGCATGGTAGCGGGGGATTTCGATCGAGCGCAGCGAAACGTGTCCGCGGATCTGCACTCCACGCATCCGGTAAAAAAGCGCACGCCCGCGTGAAGCAAGTCCGAGACAGAGCCGTGCGATCATGTCCATGTGCCAAGGAGCTCCGCCCGCCACGCGGAATCGCGTCGACGCAAAACGCTGACTGTCGCGAAAAGCTTGTGCAGGAGCAGCTTCGCTTCGAAACCGAGGCCGCGCAGGCCTAGCACATCGCGCGCGACGATCCGTTGGTTGCGGATGCGCATTCTGGCGATCTCCGCCTGGTTCGTGCGAGGCCGCATCGTTGCGCCGTCGCGGTGCTGGCAGCGGGCAGTGGCGTGGAAGTAGAGCTCGTGGGTCCGGGCAATACGGGCGGATAGATGCACATCTTCCATGAAGCTGTAGCCATCGAAACGCGGAAAGCCTTCAGTCTGGAAGAGTGCGGTGCGATAGAAAACGCAGCCCGAATTCAGCCAATCCGCGCGGATGAGATCGCCTTCGCTTTCCGTGTAGCAGGGGAGGCAATTGATCGCCGGCCCGAATAGCCGGCCGCCATACGTGCGATCGGTATAGCCGGCTTGCAGTCGATAGTACCACCACGACCAGCCGGAGGGTTGCGGGCGCTGAATCTCATCGATGCGGACAGCGACTCCTCCGACGCGACTTTGCGCGTCTTGATCGAATACTTCGCATACGCGTGCGCAGGTCTCCGGATAAAGACCGATGTCATCATCCATGAAGCCGACCAGCGGGCTCTCGCTTGCATGGAGTAAGGCCGCGCCTTCGTTGCGCTGCAGAGCTGCGCTGCGGCTCTCGGTGTGCACGTAGCGGAGCGGCAGGCGATCGGTCCAGCGCGAGGCTAGCTCGCGTGTCTGCTCGTCGCGCGAGGAGTCGACGACGATTACCGCCGCCGGCCTGCGTGTTTGCGCGGCGATTCCCGCAAAGGTGCGTTCAAGCTCGTCGGGCAGCTCGAACGTCGGGATTACCAGGCTGTAAGAAAGCGGGCCCACCTAGTTAGATAAAAATCACCGACTGATCGCGGCTAGCCGTTCCGCCGTGGCAAAGCCTAGAGCGTTGTAGATCCAGCGGTAAAACTTTGGCGCAGCTGGTCCTTCGAGGTGAATAAGTTTTCGGCTCTGCCGCTCCTGGTGATACGCCACGGCCTGCCCAAAGTTATACTTGGCTATGGTGCGCGCCATTTCGAAACACGCACGCCCTGCGGTGCGGCGATGAACGTCACTCCAAAGCTTCCGCTCGAGCATCCAGCTCTCGAGCACGTCGATGAGCCGCGTCTTTACCGCGATGACGAGCCGCGGATCGCGCCGGCAAAGCGTCTCCTCGGACCAGACGCGGTAAACGGCGTGTGGTGTCGGTGTGTAGACAAAGCGCAACCCGGCCTGGAGCCCCCGAAGATAAAGTTCATGTTCCTGACAGCACGGCTGCTCATCCTTCCATCCGCCTAGGCTGAGCAGAGCGCTCCTCCGCCACAGGCAACCGCCGGTCTGTGGGATCTGCCAGGCAAGCCACTGGGCATAGATATCCAGGTCCGGGCTGGTCCGGCTCTGCTCCCGTTCGCTGCTGGTGCCAGTGGTCGTCTCAATCCACACGGGGCTGTAGATCACGTCTGCCTCGGCTCCAGCGTTTCCCTCGGAAAATTGCTGCGTGATTTTCCCCGACTCAAGATAGTCGTCCGCATCGAGATATTGAATCCATTCACCTTGCGCTTCTTGCAGAATGCGATTGCGCGCGTGGTTTGCTCCTTGATGCTCGCTCGCGAGGAGCTTCACCTTTTGGCCGAAGCTCCGCGCGACGTCGACTGAACCATCGGTGGAGCCGTCGTCGACCACGATCACTTCGCAATTGGACCAGCTCTGCTTCAGCGCGCTGGTGATCGCCTGGGCGAGCCAGCGTTCGCTGTTGAAACACGGGATACCTATGGTGACTAGGGTGTTCATGCGTCGAGGCGGCGATTCCAGACTTCGTAAAGCCAGAGGGAGTAGAGAACTCGCGCGCCGTCCCAAGTTCCGGCGAGGAAATCGTCCCAGGCACTGCGGAGAAGCTTTGGATCGAGCTGCGCGAGGCAGGTGGAGTCGCTGGCGAAGAGCGCGGCTTCCAGCGGCTCACGCAGCGGGCCGGTGAACCATTTCGCGAGCGGCACGGGAAAGCCGCGCTTGGGCCTGTTGAGTGGCTCGTTTAGTTTGCGCGCGAGGCAGTGTCGCAGGACGAGCTTGCCGGGACCGCTGGCAGGTAGCTTCAGCTCCGACGAAATCCGTGCTGCGAGCGCCGCCACCTCGCGGTCGAGCAGAGGCGTGCGAAGTTCTATGGAAGCGGCCATGCTCATTTTGTCGGCTTTCTGGAGCAAAGACTCGGCGAGCTGCCAGTCAAGGTCGAGTGTGAGCAGCTCGCTGAGCAAGTCGCGTTGCGGACGGTAGACTTCAGCCGCAAGCGCGGTGGCCCGCTGCCGGAGTCGGGCGAGCTGAGTTGAGGTGAGGCCGCGCGGATTGCGGACATCACCGGGCAGTCCCTCGATGCGGAGAGTTACCGCCTCGCTGCCACGGGAATGATGTGCGCGCTCAAGGAGTCGATCCCAGCGTGAAGCCGCGACATTGCTGGGGCGGGGAAGCAGCGGAGCAAAGCGGCGTAGCTTATCCGAGCGCTGCAGCGTCGCACGCATGCCGAGATAGCGGCCATCGTAGCCGCCGAAGAGTTCATCGGAGCCTTCGCCGGAAAGGAGCACCTTTACATGCTCACGGGCCATTTCGCAGACGCGGAGGACGGCGAATGCTGCAGGGTCACCGACCGGCTCATCGAGATGCCAGGCAACGCGCGGGAGATCGGCCGCGAAGTCAGCGGATGTAAGCTCGAGCGCGTGATGATTTGAGCGGATCTCACGCGCGGTCTCGGCCGCGCCTTGCAGCTCGGAATCTTCGGTGCCGAAGCCGACTGTGAAGGTCTGCACGGTGCCGCCCTGGAGCTCCTGCGCATACGCGACGACCGCGCGGCTATCCAGTCCGCTGCTGAGGAGCACGCCGATGGGCACGTCAGCTCGCAGATGAAGCTTCACCGAATCGTGGAGCGTGCGTTCGAGTTCTTCGGCTGCGGGTTCCAGCGCCGTGAGATCGGGCGGTTCTTGGAGTTTATAGCGCCAGTAGCGTCGCGGGGTGGCTTCG
>DASVRY010000010.1:0-5010 GCA_036388395.1 Chthoniobacteraceae bacterium | reverse complement strand
TTCGCCTGAAGGTCTTTTACTTTGTCCTGATCTTTGCCCTCCTGATCATCGGCAGCTCGGCGTTCACGGCGAAGCTGACTTTCCAGGAGCAGTTTCAGGTGCTCAAGGATGTTTCCCTCGGAGCAATGTCGATCTTCACCTGGCTCCTCGCAGTGCTCGCCACCGCGATGCTTCTGCCGAAGGACATCGAGGACCGAACGCTCTACACGATCCTCGCGAAGCCGGTGCCACGCTTCGAGTACCTGCTGGGGAAGTTGCTCGGGGTATTCGCGCTGCTCTTCATTGCGCTTTCGCTCATGAGCGTCGTGTTTGTCATCGTCCTCTACAGTCGCGAACAGAGCGTCATTGCGCTGGCGATGCAGGAAAACTCGCCGGGTCCGCAGCTGGACGCCGCCATTGCGGAGGTCAAAGCCGCGACCTTCACCACGAGCCTCATCCCGGGAATCATCGTGATCTATCTCAAGGCCGCGCTTTGCGCCGCGCTGACGCTCCTGCTCTCTACCTTTGCTTCCTCATGGATCTTCACGATCATCGTCTCCGTGGTGATTTATTTAATCGGCCATGTGCAGCCGATTGCCCGGGAATACTGGCTGACCACGACCAGCGTTGGCGCTGGCGGGAAGTTATTCCTCGCCCTGGTCTCGTTGCTCTTTCCGGATCTCACCGCGTTTAATCTGGTGGACGATATCGTCGCCGGAAATGTCATTGCGCTCGGTTTGTTCCTCAAGACGGTCGCCTTGGGCGCTACCTATATCGCAGCCTACTTTCTCGCGGGATACTTTATGTTCTCGACCAAGGAGCTATGATCCGCCGGCTTTCTTTCCTCTTGTTAGGTTTGCTCGCTTTTGGCGCGGTAAAGCTTCGGTTCGAAGAAGCGCTGGAAAAGGAACATCGCGCCGCTTTTTTCCACGGAGCACGTTTGGATTTAAGCCTGCGGGAACAGATCGGACAAACCGCCTTCATCGCCGCGTTGAGCGGTTTTCGCTCGCTCGTGGCGGACGGACTTTACCTCCATGCGCACGCCGCCTGGGAGCGAACCGAGTGGGGAAGAATGAAGCTGGATTTCGATGCCGTCACGGCGCTCCAGCCGCGCTGCCTCCTTTTCTGGGATCAAGCCTCCTGGCACATGGCCTTCAATGCGAGCGTCGCCGCTCGCAATAACGCCAGACAGCCGCGGGAGGCGCTGCGGATCAAGGCGCAGCGCGAGTATTGGAAACTCGGTGAGGAATATCTCCTGCGTGGGATTGCCAACAATCCGGATCGCCCGCTGCTCTACGATCGTTTGGGATTTCTCTATCGGGAAAAGTTTCAGGATCACTGCAAGGCCGGTGAAGCTTATCGACAGTGCGCTGCACTTCCGGGTGCGCCTCAGTATGCGGAACGTTTCCATGCTTATGGCCTCGCGCAGTGTCCCGAGCGCAAACGCGAAGGCTACGAACTCCTCCGCGCGCTTTACCTCCGCGGGGAAGATCAGCACACGGATTCACTGCTCCGCTTCCTGCGCGAACTGCAGGAAGAATTGAATATCCCCGCTGCGGAGAGAGCCTATAATCCGCCCCGGTCAAACCCCTGACATGCGATTCGCCATATTCGGAGATATTCACGCCAATCTCGAAGCTCTCCAGGCGGTCCTGGCAGACGCTGAAGCCAATGGCGTGACGCATTACGTCTGCCTCGGAGACGTCGTGGGGTACAATGCGAACCCGCACGAGTGTGTCGAGATCGTGCGCGCTTTAGGTTGTCCAGTAGTGAAAGGAAATCACGATGAACAAGCCTCCATCAGTGACGAGCTTTCCGGCTTTAATCCGCTCGCCGAAGAGGCGATCAACTGGACGCGCCGCCATCTCACCGATGCGGACAAACAGTGGCTGCGCGAGCTGAAGATGGTCCGGCAAGTCCGCGACTTCACGATCGTCCATTCCACACTCGATACTCCGCATAAATGGGGCTATGTCTTCAATCAGCTGGATGCCGCCGCGAGTTTTAACTATCAGCACACTCAGGTTTGTTTTTACGGACATACGCATGCGCCGCGCGCTTATCTAAAAGATAGCTCCGTCAAAAGTCAGGTGCTCGACAGGATCAGCATGGAAGCGGGGAAGAAATACTTCATCAACTGCGGCAGCGTCGGCCAGCCGCGGGATGGCGACTGGCATGCAGCCTATGTTCTCTATTCTCCGGACAAACAGCTGATCGAGCTGCGCCGGCTGGAATACGATATCTGGACGGCTCAGGATAAGATCGTGGATGCGGGTTTGCCGCAGCGTCTCGCGGACCGGCTTGCTCTGGGCAAGTAGCGCCGGGCTGCGCTTCCGGAGCTAGGCTTGAAAGCACCCCGAGACATCCTGGTGATCAAGCCGAGTTCGCTCGGCGACGTGGTCCACACTTTGCCCGCAGTCGCTCTGCTCAAGCGGCATTGGCCGGAGAGCCGCATTCGCTGGCTCATCAACCCAGAGTGGGCGCCTTTGCTCGCGGAGAATCCATCCGTGGACGAAGTGCTGCTTTTTCCACGCGGCGAATTTCGGGGCCTCGCTGGCTGGATGCGTATTCCGGCTTGGGCGAAGAGGATCGCCGCGTCGCGAGCGGAACTGGTGCTCGATTTCCAAGGCTTGCTCCGGAGCGCAGTGATCGGGCGCCTCTGCCGGGGCAAGCTCTTGCACGGTCTCTCGGATGCGCGCGAAGGAGCGTGGCTCCTCTACGATCATCTCGCCAGTGTTCGCGGCTTTCGACACGCGGTGGACCGGTATCTCCGCATTCCCTTCGAGTTGGGAATTGCGCCGCGGCCTCTGGAGTGGTCGCTCCCGCCGGGCAATGCTCCAGCAATGCTCCCCAGCTCGCCATACATTCTGCTCCACCCGTTTTCCCGCGGTGCCGGCAAATCCCTGAGCCTCGAGCAAACGACCGCCTTTTGCCGCGCGGTTTTCCCGAGCCGAGTCGTGCTGGTGGGTCGGAGCGAAGTTGAATTTCCCGCAGAGCGGAACGTCACCGATCTCCTGAACCGAACGACGCTTCTCGAGCTAATCTGGCTGCTTCGAAAAGCCAGTTTTGTGGTGAGCGTGGACAGCGGTCCGATGCACATTGCCGCCGCGTTGGGGACAAGATTGGTTTCCATCCACACCTGGAGCGATCCGGCGAAAGTCGGACCGTATCGCGACGACGCCTGGATCTGGAAAGACCATCTGCTCACGAAAATGCGCGACCTCGATGGCGTCGCTCCGAAGCGTGCCTGTGCGGATGTTCTCGCGCTCGCTTCCTTCGTCTCGGAGCAACTCCAAACGCGGTAAGCCGTCGGGACAGAAACCCTTGCCACCGCCTTGTGCCGCCCGCACATTCACCGGCGCTCGGCGGCGTGGTGGAATGGCAGACACAGCGGACTTAAAATTCTGCCATTTGCGATTTATCGACAGCGCGTCTCGATTCACACCGTTGCACCCCTGCCCTCGAAAATACATGGTTCCGGAGCATCCGACCGGTCGGATCGGCGCGGCGAATGGTCGGGGTTCGAAAGGGGGCAAAGTAGAACAAAAGTAGAACACGCCTGACTTTTTTGTTCGGCACTTGGCGGGGCTTCAACCCGACATGCGAGCTCCTATTCCCTAATCATCTTTCATTATGAATTGGTACAAACCCCGTCACCCTATCGCGTCGTTCTTAACTCTTCAGTTCAAGAGACCCACGTTTACTGGAACGGCAGATCGATTTTTTCGCGACCGAACCGCTCGTTACCCCTTCCGGCAATTCAACTCCGCCGCCTCCATCGGTCGGGCGCCGAATGGGGACGACCTTTACCTGACCCCGTGCCTTTAGCCATGATAGCTTGGTGCAGGCCATTTCCCGAGATAGAGGCGGCAGATCCAAAGCTCACCGTGACGCGTGCCAGGGGACCAGCCATGCTCGATCCTCGTGGTCATCCCCCGGCAAGGGCGAGTTTCCGCGGCGGAAAGACTTTACCGATGGGCTACTCAGCCGGCAGTGACGACTCTGCTTCTGAGGGAGACCGCTGAACGCTCGTTTCCACGTCAAAGACCTTCTCCTCCACCACGAGCTGCAATCCAGCAGCCGCAAACCCGGCAATAGCTCGCATCGCCTCGGGCGAGTTGCGCAGCCGCTCCATGACGGCCTCAGCGGTTTCCGGAGCCTGTTTGAGGTTTACATTATTCTGGATCTGAATCTGTGGCTGGCTGTACTCGGTGGCGAAACGCCGCTCTAAGAGCCACGCCGAAGCCTGCCATGAGCCCTTGTTGGCGGCAGCTTGGATATTCTCAACCTGATGCTGCATGAACTTTGCCTCGGCTTGTGCCAGCGCCTGAGCGAACTCAGGATGCCGATCTCGAAACTCAGCGATCGTCGAATGGTGGATGTGCAGGCGTTCAGCAGCCCGTCGGACAGTAAGCCCGCTCTCAACTAGCTTGCAGATCGCTGCAGTGACCTCGGGGCGTAGCTTGGCATCGCTACGGAGCCGGCGAACAGGTCGGGCTCCTTCGAGGGAGTCGGCAGCTCTCGTCATTGAATGCGGAATTTTCCGGTCAGGCTGTAGGACTGCACGCTTCCGTTTGCGGCCTGCTGGCGTCGTTCCCGAATCAGGAGCGCTCCTCGTGCACTCCCACACCACACGCTCTCTGGCTCTCGGGCAGCGCGAACGCAGATTAACCCAAATCGGGCTGCAACCCTGCCTTCAATAGCGGCAAACTCCTCATCCTCTGCGTCAAGATCCAGTTCAATTCGCCTCCGATCTAAACCGGCTGTCGGTGGAGGAGACGTAATCGCCATGCGCCCCGCTTAATGTCTATGCAATCCCGCGTCAAGTTCTATTGAACACTGTTCTCCTGAACCCTTCGCGATTCAGCCCATGCACCCATAAGATTATGCGCGAAGAGCGAACATCCGTGGCGACTTTTCAAACACTCCCTAGTCGATGGGGCTGCGCACCCCGAGCCCCGGCTTGTTCAGCACATGGGTGTAGATCATCGTCGTGCTCACGTCCTTGTGCCCGAGCAGCTCCTGCACCGT
>DASVRY010000009.1:0-5140 GCA_036388395.1 Chthoniobacteraceae bacterium | reverse complement strand
CGACGCGGCTGCCGGACATCTTCGTCGATCGCGTCTCGGCGCCGGTCACGCCGGCGTGCAACACCGCGCCAGAGGAATACATGCAGATGGTTCGTGACGGACTGGAGTTCATCCGGGCCGGTGACGTGTTCCAGTTCGTCCCGTCGCAACGCTTCGAAACCGACTACGCCGGCGACGCCCTGACGCTCTACCGCGCGCTGCGCTTCGTTAATCCCTCGCCGTACATGTTCTGTCTCAAGCTCGCCGGCTTCGCTCTCGTCGGCAGCTCACCGGAAGTCCACGTGCGGGCAATGAACGGCCGTGTCGAGATCCGCCCGATTGCAGGAACGAAGCTCCGCGGCAAAGACGCGCAAGAAGACGAGAGCAATGCCGCTGCCCTACTCGCCGATCCAAAGGAGCGCGCCGAACACCTCATGCTCGTCGATCTGGCGCGGAACGACGTCGGCCGCATCGCAGAGTACGCCAGCGTGCGTGTGACGGACTTCATGACGATCGAGAAATACAGCCACGTCATGCACATCGTCTCCAATGTTACTGGAGATCTGAGGCCAGAGAAGAACGCCTACGATGTGATGCGTGCGACCTTCCCCGCCGGCACCGTAAGCGGCTCACCGAAGGTCCGCGCGATGCAGATCATCAACCAGCTCGAGAAGAGCAAACGCGGCGTCTACGCAGGAGCGGTCGGCTACTTCGGCTTCGACGGAAATCACGACTCGTGCATCGCATTGCGCACCGTGGTCCTCAAGGACGGGAAGGCCTACGTGCAAGCCGGCGCCGGCGTGGTTGCCGACTCCACACCAGAGGGCGAGCACCAGGAATGCGTGAACAAGGCAATGGGCATGATGGCCGCTATTGCCAGGGCGAAGCTGATTCCTCCTGCAGCAGAGCCCAATGTTTAACTTCAAGACACAAAGACCCGAAGAGAAGCGCACAAACCTGCTATACATCTCTTCGCGTCTTCGAGCCTTCGCGTTGAACCAACATTAGCCATGCTCCTCGTCATCGATAACTACGACAGCTTCACCTACAACCTCGTCCAGTACTTCGGCGAACTGGGTGCGGAGATGGTGATCAAGCGCAACGACGAGATCACTCCGGACGAAATTGCGGAGCTGAAGCCGGAGAAGATCGTCATCTCTCCCGGCCCTTGCACGCCAAAGGAGGCAGGCATTAGCAACGAGGTGATCCGACGCTTTGGGGCGAATACCCCCCTGCTTGGCGTCTGCCTTGGCCACCAATGCATCGGCGACGTCTTCGGCGGCGACGTCGTTCGCGCTGGCCGGCTAATGCACGGAAAGACCTCGCCCATTCTGCACGACGGCACCGGAGTGTTCGCGGGGCTGCCGAACCCGTTCGAGGCGACCCGTTACCATTCACTGCTCGTCCAGCGGGACACCTTTCCCGAGTGCCTGCAAATCACTGCGGAGACCGCGGAAAAGGAGATCATGGGGCTACGTCACAAAGAACTGCCGATTCACGGTGTGCAATTTCATCCGGAGTCGATCCTCACGCTCGAAGGCAAAAAACTCCTGCAGAACTTTCTCGAACTCTGAGCTAAAGAGTCCGCGCGAACTGAACATGAACGTCCCGCCTCTTCTCGAGCAGGTCATCGAACCGCCGGTTCCCCCGCGCCGACTCTCGAGTGACCTCAAGGAACTTCTCCGGGAGGCAGACGGCCGCTCGCTCACTCTTGGAGAGCTGGAGGAAATTCTCCATGGTCGGGGATTCGCGCTCTTCATCCTCCTCCTCGCCCTGCCGTTCGTTTTCCCACTTCCACTATTTGGACTATCCGTCCCTTTCGGCGTCGTCATCGG
The DNA here is from genome assembly GCA_036388395.1 of Chthoniobacteraceae bacterium. Classification (GTDB taxonomy): domain Bacteria; phylum Verrucomicrobiota; class Verrucomicrobiia; order Chthoniobacterales; family Chthoniobacteraceae; genus DASVRY01. The sequence continues at coordinate 3,326 of DASVRY010000009.1, read as the reverse complement.
CTTTATGGGGCTGCGCATCGCCCTCGGGATGAAGCCGTCGCTGCCTCAGGTAATTCTCCGGCGCGAACTGAAGTATTCGCTCCTTGAGAAGATTGTGAACATTGGCCTGAAGCTCTGTCGCAAACTCGAGAAGCTGGTCCGGCCTCGCATGCACTTCCTCCAACGCTGGCCCGGAATGCAGAACCTCATCGGGCTGGGGATTGCCTCGGGCGGGGTGTTGCTCTGCCTTCCGCTGCCCCCGATCGTTCCTCTCTCGAATACCATCCCCGCCACTGCCGTGTTGCTCCTGACGATGGGGATGATCGAGCGGGACGGGTTGCTCGTCCTTCTGGGGCATGTGGTCAACGTCTTGGCGTGGATTTATTTTGGGATCATGTTCGCTCTCGGCCGGGAGGGTTTGAAGCATGTCTTTACCTATTTCGGCTGGACGACGTAACGGTTTTGGAAAGCCACTTCCACAGACTGGATTTCCCCGGGCCTCTTCATCTGTGTTCCATCCGTGTCCATCTTTGAGTGAAATCACTCTCCGCAAGCGCGGATGCCGCTCCTTTCTCGTTATTTCCCATAATTCACCGTTGCCTTTCGCAAAATCGCCGTTGTAGCTTTCGCACTGCATGAAAACCCTCCTCAGCCTTCTTCTGGTCGCCGGCTTCTCGGGCGCGGCGCTCGCCGATATTCAGGACCCGCCGATGAACGACTACGGACCGACCCGCAAGCTCGGCCGCGGACTGGCGAACCTCGCTTTTGGCGTCACTGAGATCCCGAACAGCATCGCTGAGATGAACGAGCGTGAAGGCAATGCAGCGGCGCACACCTACGGCGGCATCCGCGGTTTCGGCCGCTTCTTCGCTCGCCTTGGCTACGGCTTCTACGAAGTCGTCACCTTCCCTTTCCCAAGCACGATGAGCTCGTATCGGCCCCCGTATAAGAGCAACATCCCTTGGATCCACGGCGGCTACGAAGAGTTCCCACCGGAACTCGGCTTCGATACGAAGTATCGTTACACCCGGAGCTACTATACTTACGAGTAAGCGCTCGATCGCTTTCCTAAAGAGGCTTCCGTCACTGCGGAAGCCTCTTTTTTTGTCCTCATGAAGACCCCTCATTCCGCTTCGATTTCACTCACGATCTCCGACGTCGCCTTTGGCGGCAATGGCGTCGCTCGCCATGAAGGGAAGGTCGTGTTCGTGCCGTTCACCATTCCCGGCGAAACCGTTACCGCCCGGATCGTGCGGCAAAAAAAGAGCTTCGCCGAAGCCGAGCTGATCTCCGTCGATGAAGCGTCGCCGGATCGGGTCGAACCGCGCTGCCCTTACTTCACGAGGTGCGGCGGCTGCAGCTACCAGCACATTAGCTATGAGCGGCAGCTTGCGATTAAAGCGGGCCAGGTCGAGCAGACGCTTCGCCGGGTGGGACGACTGGCGGAAGTGCCAATGCAGCCGACGATCGGCTCACCCAAGGATTACGAATATCGCAACCGTATCCGGGTTCACGTCGCGGGCGGAGTCGCGGGCTTTTACGCCCATGGCGCCCATGCACTCATCGATGTCGAGCAATGCCCCATCTCCGCGCCGGAGGTGAATCGCGCGCTGCGCAATCTCCGCAACTCGCCAATTCACGACGGCGACTATTCACTGCGGGCCAAGGGTGGCGGGCCGTTTTTCGAGCAGACGAATCCAGCCGTCGCAGGGCTGCTTGTGGATCTCGTCGAGCGCACGGTGAAGCGGAACCAGGCCCTGCTCCTGGATGCATACTGCGGAGCCGGGCTCTTCGCAAAGCGGCTCGCTCCGCACTTCGAAAAAGTCATCGGCATCGAGGAAAACGAGCACGCCCTCGAACTCGCCCGGCGTGGATCAGCGCCGCACGAAACCTATCTCTCCGGCGACGTTGCGGAGCATCTCGGCGATATCCTTCAGGCGCACGACGCCACCCGCACCTCCGTGGTGCTCGATCCACCAGCAACCGGCATCAGCACTCGCGTGGCGGATCTGCTGTTGGGCGGCAGTCCCGAGGAGATCGTCTACGTCTCGTGCAATCCAGCAACCATGGCTCGGGACCTGGCGATCCTCTGCGGTCGCTACGCACTTAAGGCTGTGACTCCGGTGGATATGTTCCCGCAGACCGCCGAGATCGAAGTCGTCGCGCATTTGGCGGCCCGCTAATCGAAGCGCGGTCCGAGGGGAGCAGCGGTTCTTTCTTCAACTTTGTAGGCGCCGTCCGCTCCGGTGCTAACCAATGGGACGACGCGTGTTTTCTCAAAAGCATCATACCCGGGCTGCAACTCAGCCCAGAAGGCGGCGAGTTCCGGAGCGCTTTCCACCTGTTCTCGCCTGAAGCTTTCCCAAGTTTCTCCACCCATTCGTGCAGGAAAGATATGCACCGGGATTTCCAGTTTTGCCTTCCAACTGCGCTGCGCATCTTCCAAGGCAAGATAGAGTTGCTCGATGCCTTCGTCGCCAAGCGGTAGGCAGCCAATCGTCACATCCTTCCCATGGACGAATATGTCACTCCCTGGATGCTGTGGATCTGAGCGGACCCGATCCGAGGCATTTGGATAATCGATGCCGAGGGAGAGGTGATAGGCGCTCTGCGGATTGAAGCGATCGATCCTGTAAAAGCCTTCCGGCACCTGCCGGTCCCCCTCCCGGCGCTTCGGCCCTGGCTTTCCCGAAGCGGCGAGCACCGGGAAAGTCGCAATCAACTTGAACTGCTTCGCGCCACCTCCAAGCGCCCAAAGTTCCAGCTCACCTTCCTTTTTGAAGGCACGCAGAAAGACCAATCTCGGTCGATCAATTCCCGCCGCTAAGAAACGCTCGCGGATCTTCGCCCCACTGCGGCGGCGCGCATACTCGAGCCGCTCCGCACCGCTCATCTTCTCCGTCGCAGAATCCGCCCATCCGCGCTGCCAACCCGCAAACAGCACCACCCCCGCACACGCGGCGAGCGCGAGAACAGCAATGATTTTGGCCATGGCTGCAATCTGCTTGGCGCTCGCACGGTGTCGCCACCAAAATCGCGCCTCATGAGATACCGCCGCTTTGGTCGCACCGAATTGCAAATGCCGGTCTTCAGTTGCGGCGGCATGCGCTACCAGCACAAGTGGGACGACGCGAAGCCGGAGGAGATTCCCGAGGACAACCAACGGAACCTTGAAGCCACCGTGCTCCGGTCGCTCGAGCTCGGGATCAATCACATAGAAACGGCGCGTGGCTATGGCACAAGCGAAATGCAGCTCGGCTGGATCCTCCCGCGGCTTCCCCGGGAAAAGCTCATCGTGCAGACGAAGATCGAGCCGTTTCACACGGGCGCTGAATTTCTCGAGACCT
>DASVRY010000008.1:0-4854 GCA_036388395.1 Chthoniobacteraceae bacterium | reverse complement strand
CGGATTAAGAAGGCAGCACGCAGACATCGGCCCCGGCAAACTCCCCGCCGGCGCTGCGAAACGCAAGAGCGATTTCGTTCCAGGCGTCTACACAGCGGGAACTCCAAGCGAGCGCCGCACCTTGAGGATAGAATCCGGCGCCTAACGCTTAAGGGCGTCCTTCAGGCTCAGGACCGAGCCATCGGAGTAGATCAGCAGCGGCCCGCCATCATGGACCGCTGCATGTTCGACAAACCACGGCTGGCGGGCCCACTTGTAGGGCGTCCGCGGCTTTGCATCAAAAGGCGTGGCATTGTAGTCGACACGCGGTTTTTTGCTCAGATCAGGCCGACCGAGGATTTCGTCCTGAGTTGGGCAAATCCAGCTCGGTTGCGTAATGCCGTAGGGTGACAGGGCATCGATCCACTGCCGGGCATATTCCTCTGGTTTGCTTCGGATGAAGCGCGCCGGCACCTGTGGCCAGCGTCCTTGTTGTTCTACGTAAGCTGCCGCGCCGGCGAAGAGATTACGAAGATTGACGATGCAATTAGCCTTCGCTGCACGGCCCTTGATGCCGCTGACCACGCCCGTGATCAAGAGCACCAGGATGCCGATGACCACGATGACCGTAGCCAGTTCCAGCAAAGTGAAACCAGCCTCGCATCCAGTGCCGCGACCGCGTGCGGGAGCATTCACGGCGGCCCGGGATGAAGAAAGCCTCGGGACTCAGGCCCCTTAGAAGCCTTGGCCGTTCGTGTTTGTAGCAGCGACCGTCGACTGCTGGAAGCCGTCAACCACCAGATTCAGCGTACTCGTGCGGACCACCGTCGTCTGCTGCGTCGAGCCAGCACTCTCACCCGCTTCATCGATGTCACCGTCTTCATCATTGTCGATCCCGTCGCTGCCGGCACCCGCGATTGGCGTAGTGACCACCTGAGGCTCGGAGATTTCCACCTGAGCGGTTCCATCGAGGCGCAGACCGCCGCCGCCTGTCGTGCCGGTGGAGGAGAAATTAACCCCGCCGCCTTCAAAACTCGCCCGAATCTGCCCGTTGGCGAAGCCGCCGGGGCGGGTCTGCACGAGCGACGCGTCGCCGAAGAAGTCGTCATCGATCTGGATATTGTCGACGACGATGTCGAACTGCCCCTTGAGCAGGCCGATGAGTTCACCCTTATCCGGATCAGCGAGGCCGGTGATCGTACCGGTGAAGGTGCGCCCTTCTGAGAAGTAAACAAATGTGCCGGTCCCGAGGCCACTGGAAGGAACGGAAAGTGTAAAGAGGCCGAGCCCGTTTACTGTTGTCTCGTCTACGGCCGCTCCCTCTTCACCGGGCGTCGCGGTCTCTCCTTCATCCTCGCCACCATCGGAAGGCAAAAGCGCCCCGGCATAAGTGCCCACCAGAGACTGCTGGCTACCGGCGTAAACCGGGCCGCCGCTGAGCGCCCACGATTGCGATTGCAAAAGGCTGTAAGCAACAAGGAGGGAGAGAACGGGCTTCATGACTGCGAAATGAAGGGGTTCAGCAGAGGTCAGTCAAATCTTTATTGATGCTCCGGAGATTTCGCTTGGTGCCGGGGAGCGGCGCAGTATCCATGAGCGGCTCGTGAAAGCTCCTTTCAGTCTCTTTCTCGCCCTTCGCTATCTGAAGCCGAAGCGGACTTTCGTCTCGATCATTACCCTCGTCTCTATTCTCGGCGTCACTCTGGGTATTGCGGTGCTGATCATCGTGATTTCCGTGATGACCGGATTCGGCCAGGAGTTGCGCAACAAGGTGCTCGGCTTCGACGCGCATCTCCTCGTGACGAGCAACGGCCCGATGTACGACTGGAGGGAAGTGGACGAGGCACTGCATCGACACCCCGGGGTGGTCGCTTCAGCTCCCTTCGTCCAGGGGCCGGTCCTCGTGCAATTTCGCGACCTCACCCTCGCACCGAAGATCCGCGGCATCGAGGTGGAGCGGGAGGAGAAGGTGACGGCGATCCGCTCCGCAATTAAAGAAGGGCAGCTTGATCTCGATGGCGACAAAGTGGTGATCGGTCGGGAGCTGGCGAATCAACTCGGCGTCATGGTCGGCGATCAGATCACCGTCATTTCCCCCAAGAACGTCGGCGAAATCGTCGACCGGATTGATCAGGCCAAGGAATCCAAAGAGAACCCGGAGGCACTGGATCGGCTGCGCGAGATGATCGTCCCTGCGGAACTAACCGTGACCGGCATTTTCGAAAGCGGTCGATTTGTTTATGACTCCGAATTCCTCCTCGTGCCGCTCTACATCGCGCAGGAGCTCTACGGCCTGGAGGATGGTCTCCACGGCATCACGGTCAAGACGACGGATCCCTACAAAGTCGAGCAGATGAAGGAAGAGCTCGCCGCGCATATCCTCCCACCGCATCACGTGCAGAGCTGGATGGATATGAACCGGCAGCTCTTCGATGCGATCCGCATGGAGCGGAATGTGATGTTCTTCCTCCTACTCTTCATCGTCATCGTTGCGGCCTTCGGCGTGATGAACACGCTCATCACCATGACCGTGCAGAAAACTCGCGAGATCGGGATCATGAAGGCTCTCGGAGCAAGCACCCCGCAGGTCATCTGGGTCTTTGTCTCTCAGGGCATGGTCGTCGGATTCTTTGGCAATATCACTGGGCTCGCGGCCGGGCTGGCGCTGGTCCGCTGGCGCAACGAGTTCCGGGAATTCCTCTCGCGCGCGCTGAACGAGGAGATTTTCTCCGCGAGCATCTACCAATTCAGCGAAATCCCGGCCGTGGTCGATCCGAAGGACATTGCGACCATTTGTATCAGTGCCTTCATCATGTGCACGTTTGCCGCGCTTATCCCCGCCTGGTTTGCTGCGCGGCTCGATCCTGTAAAAGCGCTCCGCTCGGAATAGGTCCGCGGGAGAGTGGATCCTTGGACAGTAGATGGACGGGCAACGTCGCTCCATGTGCCTGCCCCTACGTTGCCGTCAGTCGGCACTTTGCGCTTCCCACGGGCGGAAGCTGCTGCTTAGCGTCGCGCCATGAAACGGCTCCTCACCCTCGCCTCCACGGTTCTCTGCGCCCTCCCAGCATTCGCCGGCACCATTGCGGTGAGCAGCGCCGATGCAAAGAAAACGGTTACCGAACCGTGCCCGCCCGACCCACGGCTGACCTTTCACGCCAGCTCTTCGTATGTCTTCGAGAGCGATTTCGAGCGCGGCAAGAATGCCTCCGGAGATGCGCTGAATACCGACATCGGCTTTGGCTACCGCATCCCGCTCGGCATCGAATGGCCAAACACCGAGTGCGGCCAATGGTATCTGCGGCTCGGCGCGCGCTATAGCCGATTCGACTTCGATAATGCCGGCAGCCTGGACCTTCCGAATACCCTCCAAGGCATCGCCGGCGTGATCGCACTGGAATACCTCGTCCGCGGTGAAATCGCCGTGCTCCTCGAGACCCGCCCCGGCGTTTACTTCGAGCACGATATCGATTCCGAGGACTTTGATGCGCCCACGAATCTCGCCGTCGCTTTCCCAATCACCGATAACTTCTACGGCGTAGTCGGTGCCACGGCTGCCCGCTTCCGCAGCTATCCGATCCTTCCGGTGATCGGCTTTCTCTGGCGCGTTAACCCACAGTGGACCGTCCGCGCCATCGTGCCCGATCCTCGCATCATCTACAGCCCTTCCGAGAATCTCTCCTTCTTTGTCGGCGGCGAACTAGCTGGCGGCGGCTTCCGCGTCGATGGCGATCAAAACCGTCAGTCGAACCTCCGCAATGCTGTCGTCACTTACTCCGAATACCGCGCACAGGCTGGCGTCACGTGGCGCGTCGAGCGGACCGAACTCGAGCTCTCCGGCGGTTATGCGTTCCAGCGGAAGTTCGACTACTATCGTGCTGAAGAAGGTTACGCGACTGATGAAGGCGCGCCGTTCGTGAAGTTCGAAGTCCGCACCGCGTTCTAGAGAACCCTTTCTCCCAAACTCAGCGCATTGCAGCAGCCGAACTGATCAGCTGCAATGCTCTCCGATTTGAGATGCCATCCGCGTTTCATCTGTGTCAATCCGTGGCTAACATTCACTAGACACCGCCCATGCCCAGCTTTGATATCGTCTCCGAAGTCGACAAGCAGGAGATAGATAACGCCATCAACCAGGCGCACAAGGAGCTGGCCACGCGCTTCGATTTCAAAGGCAGCAAAGCCACCATCGAGCTGCTTGCGAAGGAGAATAAGATCAAGCTCACCGCCGAGGATGGCAGCCGACTGAAGAGCCTCGAGGAGATCGTTATCGGCAAGCTCGCCAAGCGCGATGTCGACCTGAGGAACATCGATCGCAAGGATCCTGCCATCTCACCGCTCGGCCACGCGACGCAGGAGTTTGAGATCAAGCAGGGGTTTGAGGGCGACAAGGCCAAGGAAGTCGTGAAGGCGATCAAGGCGCAGGATTTCAAAGTGCAGAGCACGCTACAGGAGCGGCAGATCCGCGTGACTGGCAAGAAGCGAGACGATCTGCAGGGTGTGATTGCCTTCTGCCGCAGCCAGGATTTCGGCGTCGCCCTCGCCTACCAAAACTTCCGCGACTAGCTGGAGAATCCAGGAAGTAGGATTCAGGAATTAGGAAGTGAACTGCGCTGACGCTACAATCGCGTTAGGGCCACGGGACGCGGGCTTTAGCTAAGCGTCTCCGGACGCCCCGCGGCGATCCACCTCGAAACGCGTTGCGTCTTCCCGCTCTTGCGCGTCTTGTGGGAAGTCCCTCCCATGCCGAGCCTCGTCTCACGCGTTAGTAGCGCCTTCCTCATCCTTGGGGCGCTCTGCGCGACGCCGGGGCACGCCGAGATCGAGCACGTCATCGCGATCAGCGTGGATGGACTTCGAGGGGACTTGCTCGAG
>DASVRY010000007.1:0-1500 GCA_036388395.1 Chthoniobacteraceae bacterium | reverse complement strand
GTGAGCACACCTGGATGCCTGCAGGATTGATGGGAATCCTCGGTGGCATTGGCGTGATTCTCACGGTGCTGGCTTTCGTGAAGCGCTAACGCGGAACCGTGCCTGCCCAGACGCGCCGCCACCTTTCTGCCCTGCTCGCGGCGCCGCTCGCTTTGGTGCTCAGCGGCTGCCCGGGTCCGGCTCCCACGGTTGAGAGCACGCCACCGCGGGCAACGCCTGCGCCGGCCGCCACACCGCCGCCCGAGCCTTATGTTCCGGGAAAGCGCCTGGAGACGGCAAAGATGTTCAATGGCATGCAGCTCCGGTCCAGTGTGGAGACGGAGCACGGGACGACCGCGACCGCCGATCGCAACGATCCGGCGAGCTATACGCTCGATCTGCAGCTGAAGGTGCGCATTCCGAAGCCGCACCGTGATCTCGCCGAGGTGGTCCGGCTCAATGATCAGCTGCCAATTATCCTGCCGACACTGCCACGGTTGTTGGAAACGGCGAAAGTCTCTCCGGTTTTTGACGAGCTGTATCGGCTGAAAGTGGAAAGTCTCCAGCGCGGTCTCGCCCGCTTGGATGTGCTTCTCTCGCGGCATAATTTTTATGACTGCGAGACGATCCTCGAGATCGAGAGCCCGACGACAAAACGCCGCGCACTCTTTATCCAGGCCGACATGGATGTGGATAGCGACGGCTCGGATAGCGACCGCGTGCCGGATAACAACGGCGTCACCTCGACCTTCCAGCCGTTCACGAGCTATCGCTGGGCAAAAAAGGGAACCACACCGAACTCGTTCCTCATTCCACGAGAGGCAAAGCTGAAGCAGCACGATCAGGAGCTCGCGAAGGGCGGCCTTTCCCCGGCAAAGGTGAAGGAGATTAAGGGCGCGCAGGCGCAGCTTCGGCTGGAGATCGACGATTTGAAGAAGTCGAGCTACCTCGTCGGCCAGGTGGATCCATTCATCGTGTTGCCGGGCTCAATGTTTGGCAAAGAGAAGACGCCCTACTCGCCAATAGTCGGCGACTATTGCGTGGTGATAGCGGGTGGTGTGCTTTATCCCGCGATCATCGGTGATGTCGGCCCGCGGACGAAGATGGGTGAGGCTTCCACGCGGATCTGCAAACAGCTCAACCCCGCGTCAACGCTCTACAATCGTCCGGTGAACGATCTGAAGGTGACGTATCTGGTGTTCCCGCAAACTTCCGAGCGTCCCTTCGACGTGCCGGATCTGGAGAAATGGCGGACGCGTTGTGCCGCATTGCTCGACGAGCTGGGCGGGCATCAGGGGGAGCTTTTCGTTTGGGAAGATCTGACGAAGGAGAAGGTGATCCCGCCGCCCGTGGCGCCAGTGCCGGTGCCGGTGCCGGTGCCGCCCGGGATCGTGCCACCAGTTGTTCCGGCGACGCCTGCACCAGCAACAGTGCCGCCGGCTGAGGGAGCTGCGCCTGGCGCGGAGCCGGAGGCGGTGCCAGCAGCGTGATTGGTGATTGGTGATTGGTGATTGGTGATTG
>DASVRY010000006.1:0-6174 GCA_036388395.1 Chthoniobacteraceae bacterium | reverse complement strand
AGATAACCAAGCGACGCGGCGAGTCAGGCGACGTGACCTCAAGTTCCGTCCCCTCTACCGTGGAGCCTCATCTGATGAAGCTAGAGAGGACCGATACACTCCGGACGCCAATCCTCTCACCAAGACCGCGGTCAAAGCGATTGCGCGGCTCGCCGACACGGACCAGCAGCGTGGCGCCAACTCGTTCAAGCGGTCTGACCAACGGAGCAACTCGCGATAGACATCAAGGTCGGAAAGCATCTCCTCAAGATTTGGTTTGCCGCCAATGGCGGTCTCCGTGGATCCGCGGTCCTGTTCCTGTGACACAATGATCCCTTCCGAGCCTTCATTCATTAATCAACATCTTCAGTTCGTGGCGATGGGGCGATCGCCGGGCGAACTCCTCCGCAAGCGACGACAGCTCGATCCCGTACCGCCGCTCGAACTCGCGCTCCCCGACCCTGTGCTGCTCCTGGTGGTGCTGCGCGCAGAGACTGATCACCCAACGATCAGAGGGCTTGAGGCCGATGCCGCCATCAGTGCGCAACCTCACGTGAGCGCACTCTATGGGGAGCAAATGGCAGCCTGGAACAGCGCAATGGTGACGCCTCACCCAAGCTCTATGACTAGGGCAGGTGCGGCCGTTTTGACGAATTTTGTTCCGGCGGATCCGTTGCGGAAGGCGCAGCCTAGCCATGGGCCACCCCGCTTCTCTTGCGACGAGGCTGGCGTGGCGCCGCTTTCCCGGTTCGCGGCGACTTAACCGCGCGGGTACGCGACCTCGACAGCAGCTCTCGCCTGCTGGCGAGCGTTCTGCCAAGCTCCAGATAGAGATTCTGACGCTCCCGGGACAGCGCGTGCAAAGTGCGCCGGTGCGTCTCCTGCACCAGATCTAGGGCCTGAGGAGTCTCGCAGCTGCCGACGACATCGCTAACGTCCGCGACCCATTGGTCCCACCCCTGGTCGGGTTCGCGTATCTCTTCCGCACCTCCCGCCGAAAGCCTGTGGGTTTCTGCGTCGGGGTCTTGCGAGCGGCTCACCGGAATGCAGAATGCCTGCAGGATCGCATATTTATAAGCGGCGGACATCGCCTTGCTGGTGCCCTTGTCAGCAACGTCGAGAGCTTCACCGAATGACTCGATGACGTGCACCGATGCGTCCTCGGCGCTGATCACGTCGAAGGCGGCTTTGACTACGACGTTCTGCAGGCGCTCGCCTCCAGTGCTTAGGTGGCCGGTACAACTCCGTTCGAGCACTCTGGGGAGGATGCAGAGCTTGTGAGCTGAGAGCAGCGGTCCCAACCGGTCGTAGACGTCGTCAATGCCTCGAAAGGCGTAGCCGTCCTGCTCGTTGGTCCTGCTCTTGGGGATACCGACCTTGGCCAGTTCCGCGGCGACGGCATTGATAGCCGAATAGACTCTCGGGATGCTCATGCGGCGAACTCCCTGATCGTGAGTGCGCCAGCCTTGCTGCGCTTTATCTCGACCCCATGGCCGAACGCGCGGGAGACATCGGGATCAACGAGCGCCTTAAGCGCCGCCACCGCTGATCCGTGGCGCTTCGCCGGGTCTCGGGTCTGCAACCAGTCATCGGCCGCTGCGGCCCAAGAATTGCTGCCTTGAAGGCAAATTTCCCGGTACCCTACCGGCTTCGGGGCGGGCGGAACGGGAGCGGCGGCCGGCGGAGTTCCGCTTTTGACGCAATCCCAAAAGGCGCGCTCCGCTTCGAGCAAGTCCGCCTGGTACAGCCAGTCGGACGCGACCTCGAAACACTCCCACTTGCTGTTGCCAAACAGCACTGAGAGGTACGCCCGCTCCGCTCGGACGACGGCCATGCTGTGTTGGAGCTGCGGCATATACCGCTCCAGCACCTCTTCAGGCTTCACAAAGCTGCTGGTATGCTTTGCCTCCCAGACAGCTCCACCCTCCTCAACGAAGCCGTCTAACGTGCAGCTACGCCAGGCGTCGCGGCTGCAGTGGACCACTTCACCAACCCTACCAACGCGCTTTTGCGTGCACTTTTCGAACCACTGCCTGTTGAACGGCTCCGACCAACATCCGAGCATCACGGCGAGGTTCCCAGACAGGTCCTGAGGAAGCTCCTCCCCTCGTTTTTCGCGCCACAGACGCGTCAGGCGCTCAGGGCAGCCTGACAGGATGACGTTTGCGTCACTCCCTCCGATGAACCTCGCTCGATCGTTCAATTCATCCTGCGATAGCCTGAGGCGAGTTAAGTCCGGCCAATGTACAAGTTGTTTATCTACAGTATTGGATGCATCTCTAGTCATAACTGCCAAACTCCTCCTCGACGTTATATATACTTGCGAACTGCGCACTGCCCCATTCCTGCAGAGAATCAGGATGGTGCCCGTCGGTGCTCAGGAAGTTTGCGTCTTGCGTCCTTTTCAAAGATTGTAAACCCACATCAGCGGGCTTGATCCTTGAAGCCGAGCAGGTATATCACATATGCGTTGGCACAAGCTGCGCAAGAGAGAGGATATGAGATAATCTAATGAGAAACGATGAACAGCAGGGTCGAGGTAGCGTAAGGACAAGCAACACAGACCCTCTTCGTATTGATTTTGTTCAAGCGTCTGCTGAGGTTGGAGCGGTTGGGATCACATTCTGCCCCGGTAAAAAGCAGCGTTGGTCTACTTCGGGTGAGTGGTCACGTGACCTGAAGGAGGACATCAGGGCGATCGGCACGTCAGGTGCCGCGGCGGTCGTCACGCTAGTGGAGCAGGAGGAGATGGATCGCCTCTCCGTTACCTCACTTGGGCCGGAGGTGATCGGCGCGCACATGGAGTGGCATCACCTTCCCATCCGTGACGTCTCGGTCCCTTGTGGCCGTTTCGAACAGCAGTGGAGCAGGGTCAGCCCTGGGCTGCGGGCGCGCCTGCGAGATGGGTTCCCGGTTGTTGTGCACTGTCGAGGTGGCCTCGGAAGGGCAGGAATGGTGGCTGCTCGCCTCCTCACCGAATTGGGGGCAGATCCGCATGAGGCGATCCGCCTTGTCCGCAAAGTCCGCCCAGGAGCCATAGAAACCGACGGGCAAGCGCGGCACGTGGTTCAGCAGAAGTCCGTAGCCGAGCCTGAGCCGGCACCGGCGGCCACGAAGGACCGCGCCTTGGGTGCTCTCGTCGGCCTGGCCATCGGTGATGCGGTCGGCACAACCTTAGAGTTCAGTGCGCGCGACTCATACCCGCGGCATGTCGATATGGTCGGTGGCGGGCCGTTCCGCCTGCGTGCAGGGCAGTGGACGGACGATACGGCCATGGCGCTCGCTCTTGCCGATAGCCTCCTGGCCAATAACGGCATCGACGAGGCAGACCTGATGGCCCGATTTGTGCGGTGGCGGGAGCAGGGCGACTACTCCTGCACCGGCACCTGCTTCGATATCGGAATGACCGTCTCTCAGGCCTTACGTCGGTGGAAAGCCACAGGAGATCCAGTGGCGGGGTCAACTGACCCCCAAAGCGCGGGCAACGGCGCTCTCATGCGCCTGGCGCCTGTAGCGCTGCGTTTTTGGAATCACCGGTCAATGCTTGCGGATGCTGCGGCCCGTCAGACCGCCACCACCCACGGCGCAGCAGAGGCGATAAGCGCTTCTATCGCCTACGCGGACATTTTGGCGGATGCCATCAGCGGGAAGCCACGCTCTCACGTGCTCGCGCCTAGGCGGGGCGACTACGCCGGAAAGATCAGCTCGATCCTTTCCGGCTCCTGGCGAGGCAAGCCTCGGCATCAGGTCCCTTCAACAGGCTATGTCGCCCACTCGCTTGAGGCGGCGCTCTGGTCAGTGGGGCGCACGGCTGATTTCCGCAGCGCGGTTCTGACCGCAGCGAATTTAGGAGGGGATGCCGACACGACGGCGGCGATCACCGGCCAACTCGCAGGCGCGCTCTACGGAGTAGCAGGTATTCCGCAGGAGTGGGTGGAGCGGCTCGCATGGCGAGAGCGCATAGTGGATCTGTCGGAAAACCTATTTTCGGCGAGCCTCGGCAATGGGTAACTCGAGCGTTCGCCCTGCTCGCCGCAGTCACCAGTTGTTGGGAAGCCACCAGTTGGCAGAGAGGTCGCTTTGCCAATCAGCATCCTCCTCCAGTGACCGCCATTCCTCCTCTACAATCCTGCAGTGGTCCTCCGAAGCGACCGCAAAGGGCATCCTGGCCACTGCTTTCTCCAACGCCCCCAATTCTGCTCTCGTTCGCTCATACGTTCTGGAGTGCATGCGGAGCGGCCGCCCCCGCCCTACCAGCTTCTTCAACGCCGCTAGTCGCTCGATTGAGGAGACTGACGCCGGTATCACCTGGCTGCGGCTCAACAGCCCATGGCACTCGGCGCAAGCCCAGCTGCGTGCGAAGCGAAGGCTCTGGCGCTGCTTGGAGCAGGCTGGGCAAAGAAAGTATCGTTTGAAGCCCACTGCGCTGTTTGAGCTGGTAACGAACTGGAACAGCGCCAAGCCTCGCTCGTGGGACAATCCCGGCATATCCGGAATGATCTGGTACTTGATGAGGAAGTGCTCATCGCCCCTAGTGTCGCACTCCGCGTGGCCCACGCGGCGCCTCCCACGGTTGTACACGCAGACGGTTCTTCCATCATGCATGGCACGCTCGGCAGCTGCGATGTTCAGTCGAGGATAGGCCTCCCGATACCGAGGCCCACCGGCGGAGGTGCCCTGGTTGAGGCGCAGGTTTGAAGAGGCCATAGATTTTTTATATAGGCCTATAAGGTATCGGTGAACCACCTACGGAATCGAGCAAATTTGCGGGACTAAGTTCAAGCTCGCCGACCGCTAGTAGTTCAAACTGCTGGTGTTTTTCGGCGGATGCCGTGGCTAGAGGCAAAAAAGAGCTGCGCGCGGGGCTGAATGCCCACAATCGGGTGGCAGCCTTCAGATCCGCTCGGCGCTCGACACCAGGTCGGTGGAGCGCAGCGCGGCGATGAGGCGCATCAGATGCTCCAGATCGTGCACCTCCACGTCCAGCGTGAAGGTGTGGAAGGTGCCGTCGCGGGCGGTCTGCTCCAGGCTGACGATGTTGGCGCCGTCGCGGGCGATGACGTTGGCGATGCCGGCCAGCGCGCCCGGCTCGTTCTTGATGATGACGCACAGCCGCGCCGTGCCGCCGCCGGCCTTGTCGCCCCAATGGATATCGACCCAGTCGGCGTCCTGGCCGTCGGCGAGGCTGTCGCAGCCGATCGAGTGGATTTCAATCCCTTCGCCTTCGCGCCGCAAGCCCACGATGCGGTCGCCCGGGATCGGGTGGCAGCAGGGCGCGAGCTGGAAGGCGACCCCGGGGGTGAGGCCCTTGATCGAAATGGCGGTCTGCTGCGGCGGCGGCTTGGCGCCTTTCTTGGTGGAGCCCGGAAGCAGCGACTCCATCACCGCCACGTCGTCGATCCGCTTGGTGGCGATCGCCTCCATCAGACTGTCGTCGTCGGGCAGATGCAGGCGCCGCAAGGCCTCCGCCATCGCTTCCCAGCCGGGCGGGGCGGGCAGGCGCTGCTGAATCTCGTCGAAAATCTTGCGTCCGAGCGCGATCGTCTCCTGGCGCTCCTTGGACTTCACCCAGCGCCGGATGTTGGCGCGCGCCTTGCCGGTGATCACGAAGGCGAGCCAATTGGGCTGCGGATGCTGCGCCTTGGAGACCAAGATCTCCACCTGATCCCCATTTTCGAGCGGCGTGCGCAGCGGCACCATCCGCCCGTTGATCTTCGCGCCTACGGTCTGGTCGCCCAGATCGGAGTGGATGGCGTAGGCGAAATCGACCGGGGTCGCCCCCTTGGGGAGCTGGATCAGCTCGCCCTTGGGCGTGAAGGCGAAGATCCGGTCCTGATACATCGCCATGCGGGTATGTTCGAGCAGCTCCTCGGCAGAGGCGGCATGTTCGAGGATCTCGACCAGGTCGCTGATCCACGGATGATCCGCGGTGGCCGCGATATGGCCCTCCTTATAGGCCCAGTGGGCGGCAAGCCCGTGCTCGGCCTGCGCGTGCATCTCGCGCGTGCGGATCTGCACCTCGATACGCATCCGCTCGTCGTGGATCACCGTGGTGTGGATCGACCGGTAGCCATTCTGCTTGGGAGTCGAGATGAAGTCCTTGAAGCGCCCCGGCACGGTTGGCCAGCGCTGGTGGATGAGGCCGAGCGTGCGGTAGCAATCCTCGACATTGTCGACGACGGCGCGGAACGCCAT
>DASVRY010000005.1:0-2120 GCA_036388395.1 Chthoniobacteraceae bacterium | reverse complement strand
CGGGTCGGTATCTACGGCATGGACGTCTATGATCTTTACGAGGCTGCCGATTCCGTCGTGAGCTATGCTCAACCGCGCGATGCCGGCGTGGCCGCGCGGATAAGGGATTCATACGCCTGCTTCGCCCCCTACAACCGCAGTGCGGAAGAATATGGCCGAGCCGCAGCGGTCCGCTCGGACACCTGCCGAGACGAGGCGGAAGCTGCCCTCGCCGAAATTTCGAGGCTCCCGCGGCCGGCTGACCCTGAGCAAGCTGAATATCACTTTGGCGCCCTACGCAGCGCCGCCTCGGTGGTGGCTGCAGAAGAGTATTTCAGGGTCTCCTATGCCGGCACTGAGAGTTCCTGGAATGCCCGGGATCGGCGGATGGAACAGACGGTTGAG
Source organism: Chthoniobacteraceae bacterium (assembly GCA_036388395.1). GTDB lineage: Bacteria > Verrucomicrobiota > Verrucomicrobiia > Chthoniobacterales > Chthoniobacteraceae > DASVRY01. The sequence goes on along the minus strand of DASVRY010000005.1, from coordinate 1,736 downwards.
GCGGTCGCAGCTCACACTGAGGCCCTGAGCAGCACGCCAGGTAAGACGATCTCTTGGAGCCACAACACGCATACCGGAAATGCAGCGGCGACCTCTATGGCAAGTCAGGGGGAGCTCAACCTCGGCCAACTGATGCGTCAGCGGCATGGCCTTGGAGCACTGCTCGTCGGCTTTCTTAGCTACTCGGGCACCGTCAGGGCCGCGACGGAGTGGGGTGGACAGGGTCAAGTATTCACGATGCGGCTGGCACTGCCTGGAAGCCACTCGGAGCTATTCCATCAGACAGGGATTTCCGCGTTTTCGCTGCTGCTCCGGGGTAATGCGGGGGTCACTTCAGCACTGCAATCTGCGATGCTTCAGCGCGCGATCGGAGTGGTTTATCTTCCGCAGACGGAAGCGCAGAGCCACTACATCCAAGCCCGCCTACCTGAGCAGTTCGATGCAGTCATTTTCTTCGACCAGAGCTCAGCGGTGACGGCGTTGTAAGACGGACCGTCGGGTTCTGGAGGCTCGGCCTGGGTGGAAGGCAAGCGTTGAGCGCTTGCCGGCTCCGTCTCCCTAATCATCGCTCGCGGGAGAGCTGTCTTCGCGGCTTCGGAAGCCGCCAGAGCTAAGCGAAAAACGTGTGAACCCGCTGGAGACCCAAAACTCGTCCCGACGGGCAGGTCGGGTTCGTAATCGCCGAATGTCCGCAATGGGTCGAAAGCAGGCATTCCGCCGGGGCCTCAATCCGGCGCTGACACCTGCGCTCCGCCGGTCAGTGCAAAGTGTTTTGTCAGCTAGGTGGATGGGCCCGGAAAGGTCGGTGAGCAGCCGGGCAGGAGGCAACCCGCGCATCAGCCCACGCTTCCTGAGAGGCCGAGGAAGGGGAAGTCGATCCTGTGTTAGATTCACGCGGTTGTCTTTCAAGACGCTTCCACCCTGCATCGCGCCAGGTCTAATTGGTCGCCGCTGAAGCTCGGGCGGTGGGAACGCGAACAATCTCCGGAAGGTCGGCAGTGACGGAGGGACCTCTGTCGCTTGTGCGGCAGCAATGGAGCTGCCAACCTCGGAGGCCATGGCTGAACGCAATTCCCTGACGGCTCGATTGCCCGCGGCTCCGCGGCAAGGACCTTACCCTCTCGCCGTCGGGCTGGCGATAATCATGCTTGGTCTGGATCAATTCTCCAAGTTTATCGTCACGCATTGGCTAGCTCTTCCCCAACGTGAGGCCATCGACCTGCTGCCCTTCTTCGCTCTCCGCTGGGAAGAGAATACCGGTGTCTCGATGAGCTTACTCCGGGCCAGCGACGAGGTGGGAAGGTGGCTTCTCGTCGGGTTGACCGCAACGATCTGTGCGGGCCTCGGGTTCTGGCTTTGGCGGGAAAAGCGGCTCGGCCGCGCCGTCGCCCTGGGTTTGATTTTGGGGGGAGCACTCGGAAACATCATTGACCGGATCAATCACGGGTTCGTTGTTGATTTCGCTGATCTTCACTTCGGGGAATGGCGGCCGTTCTTGATCTTCAATTTCGCAGATGCAGCGATCTCCATCGGAGTCATCCTGCTGCTGGGCATAAGTTTCTTGTCGAGTAAGCCCGGGGAAGTTTGACGGCTCCGGCCGGCACCAGTGGCCGCTGAACGTCCGCAACGGGTCGTTGGTGGACGCTCGCGGAACGCTCACAATGGGTGGAAAGCGGACTAGGCCAGGAGTCTCCGGCAACATAGCCGAGAGCCACTGAGGGACTCGGAGAGAGATT
>DASVRY010000004.1:0-6058 GCA_036388395.1 Chthoniobacteraceae bacterium | reverse complement strand
TCCAGCGAAGTCATCATGACCAACCGGACCGCGGAAAACCGCGGATCTGCCTTGATCGCGCGCGCCAGCATCCAGCCATCCATCTCCGGCATCTGCATATCGAGCACTGCCAGGTCGAAGGCGGAACCGCCTCCCACGGTCTTCCTCAAGATCTCGAGCGCCTCCGGCCCGCTCGCGGCCTGCGAATCTTTCATCCCCCACGCCTTGAAGAGGTGGTGGAGGATCTTTCGGTTGGTGCCGTTATCGTCGACGATCAGGACCCGGACGCCTTCCAGCTGCGTCTTCGACGGCATGACGGCGCCATTTGGCAGATGTTGCCGGACGAAGCGCGCGGTGAACCAGAAGGTCGAACCCTTCCCGGGTGTGCTAAGCACGCCGATCTCGCCACCCATCTGCCGCACGAGTTGCTTGCAGATCGCAAGGCCCAGCCCAGTGCCGCCGTAGCGCCGCGTGGTCGAGCCATCTGCCTGCACGAACGCTTGAAAGAGGCGCTTCTGCTGCTCCGGATCAATGCCGATCCCGCTATCGATGATCGAGAAGCGGATGAGCACATCGCTTTCCGTCTCCTCGACTTTCTTGGCCTTCACTGTCACCTCACCTTTGTCCGTGAACTTGATGGCGTTCCCGATGAGGTTCGTCAGCACCTGCCGGAGTCGGCCCGGATCACCACGAAGCGCCACGGGCACGTCGCTGTAAACTAGGGAGGCGAGCTCCAGGTCCTTGGCTAGGGCGCGTTCCGCCAGGAGTTCGACGGCACCTTCGACAACGCCGCCGAGCTGGAAATCGAGTTCCTCAAAGGTGAGCATCCCAGCCTCGATCTTCGAGAAGTCGAGGATGTCGTTGATGATCGTGAGCAGCGCATCGGCACTGCTGGCAATCGTCTGGGTAAAGTCGCGCTGCTTTGGCGAGAGCTCTGTATCAAGGAGCAGGCCAGTCATGCCGATGACGCCATTCATCGGAGTGCGGATCTCGTGGCTCATATTCGCGAGGAATTCCGATTTCAGACGCGCCGACTCGAGCGCGGTATCACGCGCCTGCGTCATCGCCGATTCGGCCTCGCGCTTCGCGGTCACGTCTTCGACTGTGCCTTCGTAGTAAATAACTGCACCGGCATCATCGCGGACGGCGCGAGCGCGCTCGGAGATCCAGAGCTTCGAACCATCGCGGCGGTAGACCTCCGACTCGAAATCGGAGATCTCTCCGTGCTCCTCGAGGATGCGCACGAACTCTTCGCGGCGGCTCGGCTCCACGTAAACTTGCGTGGCGATATCCTGCACCTCGCGCATCATTTCCTCGACCGAGCTGTAGCCATAAATGCGTGGCAGGGCGGGGTTCACGTTGCGATATTTCCCGGCAGGCGTGGATTGGAAGATTCCCTCGATCGCGTTCTCGAAGATGCTCCGGTATTTCTCCTCCGCGGCGCGCAGCTCCTCCTCAGTGCGCTTCAACGTGCTGATATCCTGAAGCGTCGAGCGCATGCCGCGGACCTGGCCATTCACGTCGTGGATGAGCTTGTTGCGCATGAGCACGGGGACAGTCGTGCCGTCCTTCTTGCGGAAAGTGCGTTGCGCAGCACCGAGTTGCAGAACGCCGCCGGCGGTGATTGGCGCCTCCGCGTCGGCGGGTTCATCGGTGATGAAATCGGAGACTGGCCGTCCGACCATTTCCTCGGCCCGGTAGCCGAGCATCGCCAACTCCGTGGCGTTGACGCGAGTGAGGCGGTTCTCCGTGTCCAATTCGTGGTAGGCGACAGGAGCGTCGTCGAAAAGATCCCGGAACTGAGCCTCGCGCTCGCGGAGGACCCGCTCGGCCCGCTTCTGCTTGCTGATGTCGATGCCGACGCCACCGACGAGTTGGCGGCCATCCGAAGTGAGCATGGGAAATTTTAGCACCAGCCACTCCGCGATATCGCCATTGGCCATCGGCACGACTTCGACAAGGCGCGTGGGCTTTCCGGTTTCCAGCACGTGACGATCTGTTGCGGCGATGAGCTGCACGGTCTCCGGCGGCAGCCAGACATCGTCTGTGTTGCCCTTCAAAGTGTTCTCGAAATTGACTCCAAACTGCTCCTCAAAAGGCCGGTTCACGTACACATAACAACTCTCCTCATCCTTGATGAAAGCGATCGTCGGGCTGTGATCCATGAACGCCTTGAAGCGGGCCTCGCTCTCCCGCAGTGCCGCCTCCGAGAGCTTCCGGTCGGTAAGGTCGTGCCAGATCGCGAGGATGAGCGGGCGCTCGTCGACGAGCACGCGGGTGAGACTGATCTCGACCGGAAACTGCTGACCGTCGGTCCGCTGAAGCTGCCATTCGCAGCGGAGTTCGCCGCGCTGCTGGGCGATCCCGAGCAGCTCCTGGGCGCGCTCTTCCGAGGAGGAACCATCCGGCTGAAACTCCGGAGAAAGTGCCCAAAACGGCTTCGAGAGCACGGACTCCGGATTTGGAAACCCGAGCATCTCCACAGCTGCCAGATTGCAGTCGATGACTCCTTCCTGGTCGAAAATCACATGCGCGTCTGCCGAGTGTTCAAAGAGAGCGCGGAATTTCTGCTCGGCCACCCGCGCCTCGGTGATGTCGCGCGAGACGACGAGGAGTTGCTCGGGTCGCCCATCGCTGCCCAGGATCGGCGTGACCTGCACATCCCACCATTTCGGGCGATCGGCCAAGGTCGGCCTAAAGGCCTGGAAAGCTCCACGCTCCCCAGCCCGCGCCTGGGCGAGCGCTTCCGTTGCTTTGCGACGGCTCTCGGGCGGCCATGTGCTGGACCATTCTGCATTGAGAAGCTTGGACGTCTTTTCCAGATCGAGCCGCTCTCGTCCCTGCCGGTTGACGAAGAGGATGCGGCCGTCGAGCCCGAGGACCTTGATGGAATCCGCGCTGCTTTCGAGCATGCGCGTCTTGAACTCTTCGCTGGATCGCAGATCCGCTTCCGCCCGCCGCCGCGCCCGCATATCGAGCAGGGTGAGGCGCCACATAAGAGCAAGGATGCCGAACGAAAAGACACCACCGCCGATGACGGTGACGAGCATCTGCTGATTGCTGGCGCTGGCGTCGTTGAGCTGCTCGGCAAGCCTCCGATCCTCCACTGCAGCCATCTGCGCAATGAGTTCACGGACCTGATCCATCTCGTGCTTGCCAATGCGGGTCGCCACACGGTCGCGTGCGACATCCATTCCGGAGGCGCGTCGCAATTCGACGATCTCGGAGCTGACTTTCATCCTCGAACGGGCAGCCGCTTCGAGTTTCTGGAAGGTCTCAGCCTGAGGCGCGTCGTGCTTGATCTGATTGTAGAGTTCCTGAAGACGTTTCTCCAGATGCTCGGCAGCATTGGCGAACGGCTCGAGGAATACCTCATCCCCTGTGATGACGTAGCCGCGCTGACCCGTTTCCGCGTCGGTAATAGTCGAGAGCAGGATCGTGAGGGCCTTCTGCCTTTCCTGGGTCTGCGGAACCATGTCGCGCGTCTCCACGAGATGTTGCGCGTTTCGATACGTCGCGACGGCGACAGCAATGAACGCGACGAGCGCGAAGGCAAAGCCGGCGAGGATTTTCTTTTCGATGGAGGGACTCATTGGCCTCAAGAGTGAGAAAACTATACCAAGCACGAAACACACCGGGCACGAGGGGGGAGACTGTTGATTTCGGGGGAACGTCCTGGTTGCTGAGGATCCGCGAGTGCGTTGCCGGGCATTCTCTGTTTTTCTGACACCCATGCGTTCTTTGCTCCTGTCTCTCGTGGCTTCCTTCACCCTGCAGATGCCGACCATCGCGGCGGATGGTGGTCTTTTCGTGGCTGTCGGCTACGCCGGCAGGAGGATCAGCTCCACGGACGGCGCGACATGGCAGCACGACCAGCGGTGGAGTGACACGGCAGCGGATGATGATAACGTGCTTTTCAACATCGCTCACGGACTTGGACGCTTTGTCGCGGTCGGCGGTGGCGCAGCCATCGGGCACATCGTCACGACCAAGGACGGCAAGACATGGGAGGAGCTTCCGCAAGTCAAAGGTCGAGTGGCCACGATCGCCTTCGGCAATGGCCGGTTCATCGCCGGGCACGGCAATGAACTCCTCTACTCGACTGACGGGACGACGTTTCAGGCGGGAGCCAAGCTCGGGATTGAAGGCTCCGTTCACGCGCGCCGTTCGGCTTTTGGAGGCGGAGAAGCCGGTCCGCGGGTCGTAATCATCGGTGAGGTGGACCAGTGGACGACGAAAACCCGGGTCGGATGGCGGGCCACAACTGAGGACGGAACGCGGATGACCTCGGTCGATGTCGAGACGCCGATGGCGAGCGACGTTGCGTTTGGCTCCGGACATTTCGTGATCGTCGGACCAAAGGGACTCATCGAAAGCTCGCACGACGGGCACACTTGGAAGCGTCACGCAGCTCCTGAGACGGAGGTTTTTTCGCGCGTTGCCTGGACCGGCTCGCGTTTTCTCGTCACCGGCGGCTCGACGACCTGGAGCTCACCCGACGCCTTGCATTGGAGCGCCGAGAAGAAGAGCATCCCGGGCGGGATTGCGTGGGCTCGCGAAGGGTTCCTCGGTCTCAGCCTCTCGTGGGGCGGGAACATCCACGTCTCGAAAGATCTCCTCGAGTGGAAGAAGAGCACCATCCCTCCCGGGCCATCGCTCGAGGCAATCGCCTACGGCAAGCCGTAGCGGGCAGCGATCACATTACGAACGGCTCGGGATTTTTGCTCCGGAAACTCCGCTCGTAGTAGCCGTCGTCATAGACTGTATAAGCCCACGACTGCTCGACTAGCGCGTAAACTGCCGCCAGCGGCAGATCCGGATATACCGGGAGCGGCTCATCCGGAACCGGAAGATCTATCCAGATGCTGCTGGAGCTCGGCGCGGGTTCGCTCGTTCGCATAACGCTCCAGTATCTCCTGATATTCCGGCCGGCAAGGTGCGCAGCGGCCTCGAGCACCGAAAGACGATCTCACGGCCTCCCGCCGGATTGTACATGTGGAAAACTCGCTGGATCTGGTGAGCGCGGTAGCCAAGCGGCGTGATCAATTCATCCCAAGCTCGCCGGTCCTGCTCCCGGACGAGCAGATCCAGATCAACTGTTTGCCGGGGGTAACCGTAAGCGATCACTGCGTTCCCTCCGATCACGAGGAACTTTAGACCTTGGGCGGCGGCAAGCTCCGTAATCGCCATCAGGATCTGCATGGAGTCACAGAGAGCTGCCCGAGCCAGCCTCTGCAAGCTGATTCCACCCCCGGGCTCCGCGAAGACTTGCGCGACCCGCGGTTGCTCGCGACAGTCGCCGCTTTTCGATGCTTACCGTCTCACAAGTCACCAAATCTTTCGCTGGTCGCACGCTTTTCCAGGGCGCGTCTTTGCAGGTCAATCGCGGCGACCGGATCGGTCTCGTCGGTCCAAACGGCGCCGGCAAGTCCACGCTCTTCTCCCTGATCCTCGGCGAGTCGTCACCGGACGAGGGCCGCGTCGCGCTCGAGCGCTCGGCCTCCGTCGGTTTCCTCCCACAGGAAAGCGCACCCGCTGGCGCCGAGACGGTGCTGGAACTCGCCTGCGCGATTTCGCCGGCGCTCGCGGCGGCCCAGCAGACGATCAAGACGACGAGCGACGAGAGCGAAGAACACCACGAGGCGCTCCGGATCTTCGACGAAGAAGGGGGCTGGCAGCTCGAGCCAAAGGCCAAGCGCATTCTCTCCGGCCTCGCGTTTCGCGAGAGCGACTTCACCCGTGAAGCGCGCACGATGAGCGGCGGCTGGATCATGCGCGCGCATCTTGCGCGGCTGCTCGTCATGCAGCCGGATTTGCTGCTCCTCGATGAGCCGACGAACCATCTTGATCTCGAGTCGCTCGGCTGGTTTCAGGAATATCTCCGCGCTTATCCAGGCGCGATTCTCATGATCTCGCATGATCGCGAATTCCTGAATCAGCTCGTCGGCTCGATTGTGGAAATCGCGCACACGAAGCTGAATCGCTACCGCGGAAACTGGGACGATTACATCCGGGAGAAAGCCGCACGCGAAGAGCAGCAGCTTTCGGCTTACAAAAATCAGCAGAAGGAAATCGCGGC
>DASVRY010000003.1:0-4725 GCA_036388395.1 Chthoniobacteraceae bacterium | reverse complement strand
GTTCACCCATTACGAAATATTTCACTGTAATCCGGTCGTTCAGCCCGACGCCGAGATCCTCTGCCAGCCACTGAGTGATCGCGATCTCGTCATCCGCCAGCTCCGCAGGGAGGAAGCCACTGCTCGCCGCGTCGATCGCCGTCGCCATCGAGTACGGCGTAGCCTTGTCACCGGCGCGCAGCTCATTGACTAGATAGGTAAGCGCATCCAGCCCGCGAGGTGCGGCCTTCACCACCGGGGGATCGAGAAAGACCCGGCTCGTCCGCAGCTCGAGCTCTCCTGTCTTTTCCACGCGCTTCAGCGCGAGAGCCGCGTCCGCGAGTTGCCAGCCACGCTCAATCTGTTGCTGGAAAGAGTTTAGCTGAGTGTCACCAGCCGCGGCCGCTAGCAACACATTGGCTTGCGCGGCCATCTCCAGACGCGCCTGAAGTGTCTTGAGCGGGACAAAGATCGAGAAGGGCGCGACCTGACTCGCTTGCAAGCTGAAGCGCCCGAAGCTCTGGTCATCGACAACCGCACCAATCTTCGCACGGATCGCGATCACCGCGGCTTCTTCGCCGGAGAGCGGCGCATCGCGGGAGAAGGCGCTCGGTTTCTCCATGCGAATCACCACGGTGTCGCCGACCTTTACCCCAAGCTGCGCAGCCGCGCGTGAGTTCAGCGCGATGTCTGTCTCGGCGAGTCCTGGCACCTTCGCCTCTGGAGAGAGTGCCCAGAAGCGCTGATCCACCCCGAGCACTTGCGCCTGATTGATGCGCCCTTGCCCGTCTGCCCGCACCGCGCTCCCGCGCAGGAGCAGCACCGGAGCAGCGTTACCCGTTACGCTGCCGGCCAGCTCCTCGCGGAAGAAACGGTCGCCTCCGACCATTGCGAAGTCCGCCTTCCCCACCCGGAGCAGCGCCTGCTGACGCAGCGTTTCCTTCACAGAATCTCCCACGAGCAACGAGCCGATCAGTACCATGGCGCCTAATGCTGAGCCGAGCACCACACCGAGGTGCGTCTGCCAGTAATACCGGACGCTGCGGGAGATGACCTTCCAGAAGCTCATGGACGTGGAGCAGGGTTAGCCTTGGAACTCTGCGAGTTTTCCATCCTGGATCTCCAGCACGCGTTGCGCGCGCCGGGCAATGTCCAGTGCGTGCGTGACTATGATCAGGGTCACGCCTTGTTCGCGGTTTAACTCGACGAGGAGATCCACAAGCTTCGCCGCCGAGACGCGGTCGAGCGCGCCGGTCGGTTCGTCCGCGAGGAGCAGCTTTGGCGCATTAATCAGCGCCCGTGCCACAGCCACGCGCTGGCGTTCTCCACCAGAAAGCTCACCGGGACGGTGATTCAGCCGATGCTTCAACCCGACGGAGTCTAGCAGCTTCTCCGCGCGTTGCTGCAATGCTGCGGTGTCACGATTCGGCTGCATTAGCGTGGGAATCAGCACGTTCTCCAAAACCGTGCATTGCGGCAGCAAATGGTGGAGCTGGAAGATGAAGCCGACGGTTGTGTTGCGATATGCCGCCAGATCCTGCTCCCGCAGCCCCGCAACATTCCGACCGTCCACGAGCACCTCACCGGAGTCGGCGTGGTCCAGCGCACCGATGATGTTCAGCAGGGTGCTTTTCCCCGATCCGGACGGGCCAACGATTGATAGCGTCTCCCCTGTAACCATCTGCAGTTCTGCCCCTCGCAAGACATCGACAGCATCGCCGCCGTCCGGCGCGCGATAGGTTTTCGTTAGATTGCGGATGTCGAGAAGCATGGCGTCACTGGTAGTTAATCGTGAAAGATCCAGCGGCGCGCTTTCATTTCGAAGCGCGGCAAGGTGCCGCTGGCCGCAAGCGTCACCGGGATGCGGAGCGAAAAGGCGCTTGTCAGCGCACGCTGCAGTTCCTCTGCCGCCGACGGGATATCACTCTCCGCCTGTAATGCCACCTCCGCCAACGCGCCGCGCCGGCTCACTTCCACGCGATATTCACTGATCTCGGGCACCGAGCGCACCACTGCGTCGACGGCACTGGGGTAAAGATTCACCCCGCGGACGACAATCATATCGTCGACTCGGCCGATGATGCCGCCATCCAGAGCAAAGCCTTCGGTGCCTTTGCGGCGGCGGACGAGGTCACCCGTGCGATAGCGCAGAAGCGGTGAGGCCGTGCGGCCCAATGTGGTTAGGACCAGCTCCCCTGGGTCTCCCGTCGCTACCGGAGTTCCAGTGCCAGGATCTATAATCTCGGCAAAGTAGGACTCCACAATCACGCGCAGCACGTCTGCCTCGCCGGAGTTCTGCCACGCCACGGGTCCAACCTCAGTCATTCCATAGTGATCGAAAACCTCTGCGCCATTCCAACCCTCGCTGATCCGCTCACGGACATGAGCGACGCTCCCACCGGGTTCACCGGCGACGATGATTTTGCGCACCGCAGCACCTCCGAGGTCGATCTGCTCGCGTCGCGCCGTCTCCAGAAGGTGCAGCGCATAAGTGGGTGTGCAGCACAGGACCGTCGCTTGGTGTTGCACGATCGCGTGTAGCCGAGCCGCCGTGCTGAGTCCGCCGCCGGGGAGGCAGAGCAGACCAAGCTTCGTGGCTGCTTCGTAAGCGGTCCAGAAGCCGAGAAACGGCCCGAACGAAAATGCAAAGTAGGCACGATCACCAGCGCCGACGCCGGCAGCATGATAAATCCGTGCCCAGTTACCCAGCAGCCACTCCCAGCTCTCGTTGGTATCCAGCCAGATCATCGGGCGACCTGTCGTCCCGGTCGTCTGGCAAAAGCGTGTATAGCTTTCGAGCGGAAAGGTTAGGTTCGTTCCGTAAGGCGGTTGCAGCGCCTGATCCTCGACGAGCTGAGCCTTCGTCGTGAAAGGCAGGCGTGCGGAAAACTCCTCAAGGCTCGGGATCTCGGCTGTTATCCCTGCAGCGGAGAGGCGCGGCGCGTAGAAGCGGTTCGTCTCCGAGACGGCGGCAAGCAGCGCCTGAAGCCTTTGAAGAGCTGTCATGCTCCGAGCGCAGCGATGCCGCGCGAGTTCATGGATTACTCTGCGTGACCGACGCGATCGGCTTGTTCGCCGGCGCCGCGTCAGGCTTGAACTTCGTGACGAGGGCTCCACCAGTGGCCGCGAGAACGATCCCGAGCCAGAACTGCCAGCGAATGGCGCTCCATCCACCAGCGGGCGGATGCACAGACATTGAGACGAAGGCATTCACAATCGGAGCGCCGGCGAAGATGATACTCATGATCACGGGCACATACAGCGGCACCGGCTTGGGCGCGGCACCGAACGCGAGCAACACCCCGAAAGCGCCGATCGCGCCGACCGTGCCGGCAGTGAGCGACCACCAAAGGCCTTTTGCCGGGAAGCTCCATGTGGCGCCGTTCAGCTTCAAGACTGCCATCGGAGCGAGCACTGCGACGAGGAAGTAGGCCACGCCAACGAGCAGGAAGGCCTTGTAGCGGCCATTCACCGGGTCGCCCATGTTCGACTGTCCGTTATGCAGAAAGACGCCATACACGCCCCAAGTGGCGACGGTGAGAAAGGCAAAGGCGAGCCACGCCATGGAGGGTTGAGCTTGAGAGGTAGCCATGAAGTTAATGATGGGAAGCAATGGTAGAGCTAAACTTGGGACAGGGGGACGCGGTTTTTGATCAGCTCAGGCGGCGCCGATGTGATCTGCGCCCGCAGCGCCTCGGGGATCGCCCGCGGTGCCAGTTTGCCGCTGATCCTATCCACCGTCGCGCAGACCGCCACCACGTTGCCGCGGGCGATCTCCAGGCGATCGACTGGATTGGAAAAGGTAAACTGATACCGGATCGACCGCTGTCGCACTTCGGCGACGAGCAGCTGAATCTCCACCTCATCCTCGAAGCGCAGCGGGCGCGAGTAATCGCAGCTCGTGCTCACGCGCGGCCAGCCGATCGTCTCCCCATCGACCTCGGCGTGGATCGAAGAGCCGATCGAACGAAAGAACGCGTGCTCCGTCATCTCCATCATCCGGAAGAAGTTCGAGAAGTGGACGATGCCTGCCATGTCGGTCTCGGCAAATTCGATGCGGCGAGTGAGCTTGAATTCGTACGGCATCGAGCATGCGAGGCTAGGCTGACGCTGCTTTTCCAGCAAGCGTCTGCGGCAGTAATTCCGCCGTTGCAGCGATGAATCGCTCCGCCATCACTGGCAGCGAATACTCCTTTTCCACCGCGGCGCGACCGCTGGCACCGAGCTTGCGGAGCTTCTGCGGATCGGCTAGCAGCGCCTCCCATGCGTCTGCGAGTGCCGCCGCGGTGGCTGGCTCGTAAAGCGTCCCGCCGCCGGTCGCTTCGATAATCTCGGGAAAGGCCGCCTGACGTGGCTGCACCACCGGCACCCCCGCGGCCATGGCTTCGAGCAGATACAGCCCAAAAGCCTCGCCATAACTCGCCGGCACTGAGAGCAGCGTCAGTGAATTGAGAAACGCACTCTTCTCTTCGCGGGAAACGTTCGGCAAAAATTCTGCATCCTGCTCCCAGCCGGCGTCAGCGAGCCGCTGCTGCAATCGAGCGACATAATGCTCATCCTCACGCGTAACAGCCCCAGCACAGCGAAGCTTTGCGTCCGGAACACGTCCGCGCTTTTTTAGCAGGATGAAGGCGTCTACGACATGCGCAATACCTTTGCCTTCGATCATCCGTGCAAGAAAGCCGATCACTGGCGTCGCGGGCTCTTCACGCGAGGTGATGAACTCGTCTCGCGCGATCCCATTCG
>DASVRY010000002.1:0-14071 GCA_036388395.1 Chthoniobacteraceae bacterium | reverse complement strand
AACGGACCGGCGTGCTCTGGCGGATTACGAGGGAGTAGTCTGCAGCCTGTGTTTGGATGCTGCTCAGCGTCGACTGAGAATCTCGACCTCCGCCGTCAGTTGCTTGTGCTGCTTCTTGAGCGGAAAGACACACTGCACAGTTTCCGCCGAACGCGACGGGACGAACACCTCGATGTCTCGTTGTTCGATCACGCCAAAATAAGCTCCGCGGGCGTCGCTGGCAGCAGAAGTTTTGGCTAGCACAAAGCGCAGTGAAAGCCGCACCGAGTGGTAGGTGTCGTTCGTCGCGGTGGAGGTCGCGACCGCCTGGTTTTCACTCAGCTCCAAAGCGGGACGTGAAACCCGCACCGGTCCACGAAGGAAGTGCAATGCAGCGAAGCAGGCAACTGCTGCAAGGAGAAGCAATCCCCAGATCCGCCACGGCGAATTAGTCCGGGCGAGCGACGGATTCGCGGCCGGATGGTAATCAGCAGGGTTGTAGAGCTTCCTCCGGCGCATCGTCGCGAGCAGAGGCTAACATCGAAGCCAACCGCTCTCCACGTCTGTCTTGCGGCAGAACCTGAAAGGCGCGGCGGTTAGCTCTTTCGCCCCACCGGGATCTCTTTGAAACGCTGCGTGATCTCGATCAGCGGCTGCTCCACCCCTAGTCGCTCCAGGCTGGAGGCGCCGACGAAGCCGTGGCAATCCGTATGCTCATTCACATACGCCGCATCGGCTGGCGTTGCGATCGGCCCGCCATGCGAGAGGAAGAAGATGTCTTTCCGCACGGTGGACGCGGCATCGATGATCGCCTGCGTCCGCTTCACCGCGTCGCCAATCGAGCAGGTGGCGCCAGTCACCCCGATCGAGCCGCCGACGGTTGTCCCAACGTGCGCGATGATTGCGTCCGCGCCAGCTTCGGCCATCGCTTTGGCTTCGTCCGGCGTGGAGACGTAAACGATGGAAAAAAGGTCCATTTTCGAGGCGATCGCCACCATCTCGAATTCCTTCTTCACGCTCATTCCGGTCTCCTCCAGCACCTCGCGGAAGTGGCCATCGATGATGCAGTGCGTGGGAAAATTATTCACGCCGGAGAAGCCCATCTCCTTCACGCGGCCGAGCCAATGCCACATGCGGCGCCGGGGATCAGTCGCGTGCACGCCGCAGATCACCGGCACTTCCTCGACGATTGGCAGCACCTCGTATTCGCCGATATCCATGGCGACCTGATTGGCATCGCCGTAAGCCATCAGCCCCGCGGTAGAGCCGTGCCCTGCCATGCGGAATCGGCCAGAATTGTAGATGATGATCAGGTCCGCGCCGCCGCGTTCGATGAACTTCGCACTGATGCCGGTGCCGGCTCCGGCGGCGATGATCGGCTCGCCCCGGTCGAGTGCGGCTTGCAAGCGGTCGCGGACTTCCTGCCGCGTGTAAGGGTTACCTTTTCCAGTCCAGGGGTTGGGCATAAGCGTGATGTGCCACGACTGAAGAGCTTCCGCCGGCGGGAGAAAAGCTTTTGTGCGTCTTTGATAGGAGCTGGTGGGCGTCCGTATCAGGGCTCGAACGCTACGTCGAAGTCCTCGTCCTCCAACTTCATCTGCGTCTGCCGGGAGCGTCCGGAGGCAAACTGCCCACGAATCTTGCCAATCTTTAATTCCACCTCGAGCAGCGCTTCATTCAGGTCACGCTCCTCGGCTGGAGTGGAGGCCTTGCGCTCATTAGGCGCACTTCCACCAGGCGCTTTTTGCTTCCGCAATTGTTCGTTCTCCGCCTGCGCAGCGGCAAGCTCATCGCGCACGCGGCCCAGATTCAACTCCCACTGCCGGCGTTCAGTCACCTGCCCCACCGCTCCTTCGCGGACCAGCTCCATCGCGTGCTCCAGCGCCTTCTGCAGTCGCGCGGCTTCGGCACGAGCGGCGACGAGCTCGCCTTCTGGCACGGCGTGCACCACCACCGGCGCGGCCGTCTTCAGCGCCTGTTCGTGAGCCCGCCGGAGCTCCGCCATCTCGTTGGATTTCTCCGAAAACTGCGCGCGAAAATCCGTGGCCAGCGCATTGGCCTGCTCGAGATCATTCTGCACGGCCTCGAGGTAAGCCCGCCAATCATTGCCTTCTTGCGTGCGTTCCGCCACCTCCTCCCGCAGGGCGGCGACGGCACTCTGCGCATCCCCGAGGGCGACGAGTGACTGGATGAGATCTTCGCGTGCCGAATGCAGTTCCCGGGTGAGCTTTTGGGATTGGGCTTCGAACTCCCGGAGACGCTCATGAGCCTCCTCAAGCGTGGCCGGCAGGATCAGAGGCTCCGCATCAGGACGAGGCTCGAGATAATGCGCCTGCAGCGGCTGGGTCGATGAAGCTTCCGTAGTCTCTGGAGTCGGCACGATAGGAGGGTCGCTCTCCGGAGAAAGCTGGATAGGATCGGAACGGTCGAGCTCGGAACACGGCGGGGGGGGCGTCATCGAAGCGGTGGGGATATCTTAATGGAGGTTGAATGATTGAGCACGGAAAGTGCCAGCCGCGTGCGCAGTTGGCGCCGGCAGGAGCGCAGTGTGGCCCTCGTCCTCGTCCTCCTACTCGCCCTCGTCCTTGATAACCGCCCCGGATAAGGCCGGATGCCGAATGCCGGGACCGGTTGCCGCCGAACCACTCACCCGCAGTTGCCTCGCGGGGAGAATCAGCCCAATTTACCCGCCGATTGCAAACCCCCGACGCGACGCTCATCTTCGACTCCGCGTTCCTCAGCAAGCTGGAGCAACTCTACCTGCTCTCGCACAAACTTTTCCGCGGCGAGCATCGCGCCGAGCGCAAATCCCGCCAGATTGGTTCGAGCCTGGAGTTCGCCGACTACCGCAATTACTCGCTCGGCGATGATCTGCGGAGCATCGACTGGAACATCTACGGCCGACTGGATCGCCTCTTTATCAAGCTCTTCGAACAGGAGCAGGATCTCCACATCTCCTTCCTGGTCGATGCGAGCGCATCCATGCGTTGGAAGCCCGACGCCACGCGTGATTCGAAGTTCGATCAAGCCCGCCGGATCGCGGCCTCACTGGCCTACGTCGGCCTCGCGAATCTCGACCGCGTAAACATTCACTACTTTGGCGCTTCGCTCGATCGCGACCTGGGCCTCTCGCGTGGACGCAGCCAGTTCCATAAAGTGCTGGAGTTCCTCCGTCGCGCGCCCGAACTCGAGGGCACGACGCAGTTGCTGCCGAGCTTCCGCGCCTTCGCGCAGCGGATGAAACGGCGCGGGCTGGTCTTCGTGATCAGTGACCTCTTCGATCCGGCGGGCTGTGAGGAGGCGCTGGCCCTGTTGCGCTACCACCAGTTCGATGTGCATGTAATCCAGGTGCTCGATCCGGCGGAGCTGGATCCCGACTCCGGCGGCGACCTGCGGTTGCTCGAAAGCGAGACCGGGACCGCGCTTGAAGTGACGGCGACTGACAATCTCCGGCGGCGCTATCGCGATGAGATCGCGCGCTTCCTGAATGGCATCGCGGAGACCTGCGCGCGGCGTGGCATTGGCTACGCGCAGGCTTCCACCGCAGTGTCGTTTGAAGATCTTGTGCTGCGGGTGCTGCGAGATGGCAGGATCATGAAGTGACGATGAAAGGACGCACTCCATGACCTTTCTTGCTCCGTGGGCAATGTGGTTTCTGGCCGGTATCCCCGTCATCGTTCTGCTCTACCTGCTGAAGTTGAAGCGTCGTCCCGTGACAGTTTCGACGCTGATGTTCTGGCAGCGGGCGCTCCAGGAGAGCCGCCGCCGGGCCCTTTTCCAGCGGCTGCGAAACCTCCTTTCGCTGCTTTTGCACCTGCTGATTTTCCTGCTGATCGTCGCCGCGCTCGCGCGACCAGCGCTGGACCATCTCATCCGTGCAGGCGCTTCCACGGTTCTGATCGTGGACACCCGCGCACGCATGCAAGCAGTGGATGAAAACGGCGCGTCGCGGATCTCGCGAGCACGCCAACTCGCCTCCAGTTACGTGAAAGATGCGGGTGGCGATCGAGAGTTTGCGGTCCTCAGTGCAGGAGCAGCTACTGAGGTAAAGGTCCCCTTCTCCAGCGATGAAAAAGCGCTCAATCAGGCGCTGGCACAACTCGAGGCGTCCGACGCCGCAGGTGATCTCGAGCCCGCGTTGCGGCTCGCGCAGGATCTCCTCGCGACTCGCAAAGGTGATCGCCAGATCCTGGTTTTCACCGACCGAGAGGAGCCTGTAAACGGCGCCCCTCCCGCCAATCACCCCTCACCAATCACCAATCACGCCCCCACCCGCCACCTCCCCATCCCCGCCCGCGCGGACAACGTCGCCATTACCCGCCTCGCGACCCGACCACTTCTAAACAGCCCGCAGACCTCCGAGGTGCTGATCGAGCTCCGGAATTTCGGCCCGGCCGCAGTGAGTGGAAATGTGGAGATTGCCTACGACGGCACGCTGCTCGATGTGAAGCCTTTCACCCTCGCACCCGGCGCACGGCGACTTGAGGTATTCGCCTCTGTGCCCCGCGCGAGCCGCAATTCCCAAGGCTGGCTCACTGCACGGATCGACGTTGCCGACGCGCTCGCGAGTGACAACCGCGCTTTTGCCGTGCTCCCGCCGCTGCGCACGCCGCGGGTGCTGCTCGTCTCGGCGGGCAATTGGTTCCTCGAAAAGCTGCTCGCCGCGGACCAATCCGTGCGCTTCGAACTGCTCACCCCGGAAGGCTTCCGCCTGGAGATGGCGACGACCTTCGATGTGGTGATCCTCGACGCCGTCCAGCTCGAGGGTGTGGATCTAAACACGCTGGCGGGCAACCTCCTATTCCTCAACGAGACGCCGTTTCGGACAGGTGAAGCAGCCATCGAGCAGCCGGTGATTACCGAAGCAGACGCGGGGCACCCGGCCTTGCGCCTTGCAAATCTCCAGAACGTTACGATCGCCCGCGCCACCGCGGCAGCCTTGCCAAAGGAAGCTGGCGACTGGCGTTTCCAAATCCCGCTCGCGGCGCTCGATCAGCCACTGATGATCACCGGTGAACGCCGAAGCGCAAACGCACGGCAACGTCTGGCCGCTCTCAGCTTCGATTTGGCGGAATCCGATCTACCGATACGAGTGGCCTTTCCGCTGCTGATCTCGAACACCATCCAATGGCTCGCGGGCGAAAACAATGACGCTCCTCGCGCGCTGCTTGCGGGCGAAACCATGGCGCTTTCAGCGGAGCAGAGCGCCAGCGCTCAGCCGCAGACGGAGGCTGCAGCGCCCGCCGTAGGCGCGGAAGTTCGCAGCCTTTTCCAACCGCTCCAGAATGGCTTCTATGCACTTCGTTCCGGTGATCAGAGCGGGTGGGTCGCCGTGAATACCTTCAATGAGGACGAATCGGACGTGCAGCCGGGCGACTCCCCCGCAAGTGCCATATCGAACGGACAAACAGCCGCTTTGACAGTTGCGCTGACAAGCTGGCCGATCTGGCGCTACCTTGCACTCGCTGCATTCCTCCTCTTCGCCCTCGAGTGGTGGCTCTTCCATCGGAGGCGCACCGAATGATCGAGCTGGCGCATCCGTGGTTCCTGGCGCTCGCGGGCGCAGCCGCCGTCTGGCTGTGGCTGGCTCAGCGTCGTTCTCTGGCAGATCTCACGCCAGCACAACGGCGCGTCTGCACGATGGTGCGTGGATTGATCCTCCTCCTGCTTGTGCTCGCGCTCGCGGGATTGCGCCTGCTCCTGCCTTCGCGCGAGGTCGCGGTGCTCTTCGCCATCGACCAATCGGCGAGCATTTCACCAGCGGCTCAGGAACAAGCGCGCGCCTTCGTCGCCGAGAGCCTCGGCAGCCAGCACGGCAGCGATGTGGCCGGCGTGATCGGGTTCGCGGCTGAGCCGCAAATCCTCGAAGCGCCATTGGAGCGCTTGCGTCTGGCAGAAAGCTGGCCGGCGCCTGCGAACCGCGCGAGCACCGAGACAGCCCGCGCGCTGGAGTTTGCGAGCGCCCTTTTCCCGGTGGAGAAAACCCGCCGGCTCGTTCTCCTCTCGGACGGAAACGACACAAGCGGCAATCTCACCGCGGCTGCCCAAAGGCTCGCCGCGAATGGCGTGGAGCTCTTCACAGTGCCGCTGCGAAATGCCTCTGCCCCAGAGGTGCTCGTGGAGAAGGTGAACATTCCACAGCGGCTCAAGAGTGGTGAGCCATTCGATCTCACCGCAACCATCCGCAGCAGCGGCGCTACAAAGGCGAAGATCAAGCTCTACCAAAATCAGTTCCTCGTCTCCGAGCAGGAGCGGGAGCTGGCTGCCGGGACAAACGAATTCCGTGCGCCCAATCTAAAGGCTGAAGGCAGCTTTGCCTCCTACGAGGTGGAGGTGATTCCTGACTCCGACACGATCCTCGAGAACAACCGCGCGCAGGCTACGGCTGCACTCCGTGGCGAGCCGCGCGTGCTCATTGTCGACACCGATGAAGCACGTGCCCGTCCGCTCGCCGATGCCTTGCGCAGCGCGAAGATCACTGTCGAAGCACGGGGAACTGTTGGTCTGCCGCGAAGCCTGGAAGATCTGCAGCAGTTCGATCTCTTCATGCTCAGCGATGTCTCTGCGCTGCAGCTTGGACGCGAGACGATGGAGCTTTACCGGCGATGGGTGCAGGATTTTGGCGGCGGCTTCGTCATGCTTGGGGGTGAAAATAGCTTCGGCGTTGGTGGCTACTACCGCACGCCGATCGAGCAGATGCTCCCGGTGCGCATGGAGCACGAAGATCGCCAGGATACGCCGAGTGTCGCGCTGCTCATCGTGCTCGATCGCTCCGGCTCGATGAATGCCCAGGTCGAGGGACAAACCAAGATGGCCCTGGCGAATCAAGGCGCCGCACTCGCGCTCAACGTTCTTCAGCCGAAGGATTACTTCGGAGTGCTCGCCGTGGACGTGCGTTCGCATACCATCGCGCCACTTCAGCAACATCCGTCGAAGTCGCCGGTCGAGCAGAAGATCCTCGCGATCACCGCGGGCGGCGGCGGCATCTATATCTACACCTCCCTTGCCGAAGCGTTCCAGCTCCTGCGCGACAACCCCGCACGGATCAAGCACGTGATTCTTTTCTCCGATGCTGCCGATGCGGAGGAGAAGAACGCCGGAGAGATCGGTGAAACTGGGCGCGGCGGCGGTTCGTCCCTCGACCTCGCGTCAGCGATGGTCTCGGCAAAAATCACGACCTCCATCGTCGCGTTGGGTGCGGCGTCGGACAAGGACACGACGTTTCTCCGTCAGCTTGCCGATCGCGGAAATGGTCGCTTTTACCTGACAAACGACGCCACCAGCCTGCCGCAGATTTTCAGCACGGAGACGATGAAGGTGACGCAGAGCAGCCTCGTGGAGGAACCGTTCCTCGCTGCGCCGGCAACGGCGAGCGCGCTGACGGCCAGCATCAACTGGGCCGAGGCGCCGCTGCTCCTTGGCTACAATACAACCCGCTCGAAGCCGACCGCTGAGCTGCTCCTGGCGACCGAACGCGGTGAGCCGCTCCTCGCGACGTGGCGCTATGGGCTTGGTCAGGCAGCGGCGTTCACGAGCGACGCGAAGAGCCGTTGGGCGTCGGAGTGGCTCAGCTGGCCAGGGTACGGTCAGTTCTGGGCACAGGTTGTTCGCGGACTCATGAGAAAAAGCGACGCCGGCAGCTTCCAGGTGACCACCGAAGAATCCGCCGATCGGCTTACGCTGACAATCGATGCGGTCCAGCCAGATGGCTCGTTTCGCAATCAACTACCGATCACCGTAAATGCGGTGGGCGCAAACCAGCAGACGGTGACCAAACCGGCGGTGCAGGTTGGCCCGGGGCGCTATGCCGTCAGCTTCGATCTGCCCGAACTCGGCACGACGATCTTCAACGTCAGCTCGCCCGATCTGCCGGATGGCGGCCACATCTTCGGACGTACGCGGAGTTATCCGCGGGAGTTCCTCTCGACGGAGACAAACGAGCCGCTGCTCCGACAAATAGCCGGTTCGCCCGCGCGATACGAACCCGCGCCGAAAGCGCTTTTCGCACGACCAGACCAGTCGACGCTCCAGCGTCGTGATTTGACGGATTGGTTCCTTATCGCGGCACTGCTGCTCTTCCCGCTGGATATCTGGCTACGCCGCAGGACGTGGGCGACACCCTAGCGGTGGAAAACGAGTCATTCTGAACGAAGCAAGGGAGTTAAGCGACTGGAGCGCAGTCGAAGAACCCCGTGCATCCAAGACAACCTCGCCGGGGAAAGATGAGTTCGACACGCACTCGCAAGGCGGCGGAGGTCCTCGCTTCGCTACCAAAAAACCGCGGGGCTGCACAAGCACCCGGGCGATCTGGAACCTCTGTGCGCGTGGCTGCCGACTCTGGGGAGCGCACTCGTCCCCGAGTGCTGGTTTCCGCATCTCGCGGAAACGAACTTCCTTGAACGTACCGAGCCTCTGGGAAGCGCCGTTTGGAGGTTCGTGGCGTGACGCCAGCACCAGCACTCGGGACGATAGCGCTCCCCAAAGATCGTCACGGCGTCATCCAGAGAACAGCAGCTCATTTAAGCCTAGGAAGGCGGCCCGTCGCGGGGTGAGAACGAGAAAGGGCGGACGAACTCCGGAGAGTTCGGCCGCCCTTCGAGGGGGAAATCCTCGTAAGTTTAACTCGCCCCAGCGGGCTCTTCAGTCGCCGTGTTCGGCACGTGGAAGACCAGTTTTCCATCTTCCACCGTAACGGTGGCGACGTCGCCGGCCTTCACGGTGCCGCGCAGGATCTCTTCGGCCATCGGATCCTCGAGGTAACGCTCAACTGCACGGCGCATCGGACGAGCGCCATACTGCGGATCGTAGCCTTTCTCGATGAGGAAGTCCTTCGCCTTGTCGTCCAAGGTAATGGAGATCTCTTTCGCTTTGATCCGTTGGCTGACTTTATGGATTTCCAGATCGATGATCGTGAGGAGTTCAGGACGTCCCAAGGTGTGGAAGACGATCAGATCATCAAGACGATTGACGAACTCTGGCTTCAGAGTGCGCTTGGCCTCGTCGAGGATCTTCTCCTTCATCACGTCGTAGTTCTGCTCGTCGCGGCGCGCGGCCCCGAAGCCCATCGTACTCGACTTCTTGATCAGCTCGGCGCCGATGTTCGAAGTCATGATGATGATCGTATTTCGGAAGTCGATCTTGCGGCCGAGCGAATCCGTTACTTTGCCTTCCTCCAGGATCTGGAGTAGCAAATGCATTACGTCCGGGTGCGCCTTCTCGATTTCGTCGAAGAGCACGACTGAATACGGCCGGCGGCGCACCGCTTCAGAGAGCTGACCGCCCTCTTCGTACCCGACGTACCCGGGAGGCGAACCGATCAAGCGAGTTGCGGTGAACTTCTCCATGTACTCAGACATGTCGATCTGGATGAGCGCATCGCGATCACCAAACATGAACTCCGCCAGCGTCTGCGCGAGGAAGGTCTTACCCACACCAGTCGGCCCGAGGAAGATGAACGATCCGATCGGACGGCGGGGATCCTTGAGATCCGCACGACTGCGACGGAGCGCCTTGGAGATGGCAATCACGGCTTCGTCCTGACCGATGACCTTGCCGCGGAGCTCCTGCTCCATGCGGAGCAGCTTCTGCGTTTCGGCCTGCTCCATGCGCTGGAGCGGAACGCCGGTCCACTTCGACACAACATGCATGATGTCGTCCTCGGTGACCACGACCTCACGTTCTTCACGCTGCTCGCGCCACTCGGTGAGGATGCGCTCGAGCTTTTCCTTCGCCTGCTTCTCGGTGTCGCGAAGAGCAGCGGCTTTTTCGAAGTCCTGCGCCTTGATTGCGCCTTCCTTTTGACCGCGGATCTCCTCGATCTCTTTCTCGATCTCCTTCACGTCCGGCGGACGGGTCATGGAGCCGATGCGAGCCCGGGAGCCTGCCTCGTCCATGATGTCGATCGCCTTATCGGGAAGGAAACGTCCGGTGAGATAACGATCGCTGAGCTTCGCTGCAGCCTCGAGCGAATCGTCCGTAAAGCGCGCCTTGTGGTGCGCTTCGTACTTCGAGCGCAGCCCGCGCAGGATCTGGATTGTCTGTTCCACACTCGGAGCCTCGACCTTCACCTGCTGAAAGCGACGCTCGAGAGCGGCGTCCTTCTCAATGTATTTTCGATACTCGTTGAGGGTCGTCGCGCCGACACACTGCATCTCGCCGCGGCTCAGCGCTGGCTTGATGATGTTCGAAGCGTCCATCGCGCCTTCCGCCGACCCTGCGCCGACGATAGTGTGCAGCTCGTCGATGAAAAGAATGACGTTCTTCGTACGCCGGATCTCGTCCATCACTGCTTTGATCCGCTCCTCGAACTGGCCGCGGTATTTAGTCCCGGCGACCATCAGGGCCAGGTCGAGCGTGATCACCTTCTTATCGCGGAGCAGCTCGGGCACATTGCCGCCGGCAATCTCCTGCGCAAGGCCTTCCACAATCGCCGTCTTGCCGACTCCAGCTTCGCCGATCAGCACCGGATTATTTTTCGTCCGCCGGCAGAGCACCTGAATCACGCGCTCGATTTCCTCGGCCCGACCGATCACCGGATCGATCTCACCCTTCTTGGCGAGTTCCGTGAGGTCACGTCCGAAAGCGCGCAACGCAGGCGTTTTCACGTCTTTCTTGCCGCTGCCGCTGCCGCTTTCTGAAGGAGCATCCTGCTCGGATTCAGGCGGAGTGAAATTCGGATCGAGTTCCTTGAGGATCTCATTGCGGGTCCGTTCGATATCGACCTCGAGGTTCTTGAGGACGCGAGCGGCCACGCCTTCGCCTTCGCGGAGCAGGCCGAGCAGAATGTGCTCGGTGCCGACGTAGCTGTGGTTGAGTGACTTGGCTTCCTTCCCGGCGAGCGCGAGCACTTTCTTCACGCGCGGCGTGTACGGAATATTCCCGACCATCTTGGTCTCAGGACCGGAGCCGACTTGTTTCTCGACTTCCATCCGAACTGTCTCGAGATCGAGGCCCATCTTTTGGAGGACATTGACTGCGACACCTTGTCCGAGCTTGATCAGCCCGAGGAGGAGATGCTCTGTCCCGACGTAATTGTGGTTGAAGCGATCGGCCTCCTTTCGGGCGAGGGCGAGCACCTGTTGCGCGCGTGGCGTGAAGTTATTCATCATGTTTGCTTTCGGGCGTGCCGTTGTTACCGCTGGATGCTTTGGAGGTATCCGGTTTTGGAAACTCTAGCAATTTGGCGCGAATGATCTCTGCACGCAAGGAGTCGCGCTCCTCCGCGGCTAGTTTTTGCTGCGAACCTTTTTGTAAATGTGCGGGCTGGGTCTCCATAAACAGCTCGTCCACGGGGCGCCGGCATTCTTCCGGAAAAAAGCCGAGGTCGATTCCGAGCTTCATGAAGGAGAGCAGGTTCAACGCCTCCTTCGAATTCATCGAGTAGGCATGCTGGAGGATGCCGTAGCCGCGCCCGATATTATCGAGCAACGTCGCGGGTTTTTTCTGCAGCAACATCTGTCGCGCGTTCTGCTCGTGCTCGATGATCTGCTCGATCACCTTGTGCAGGCGCTGGATAATCTCCTCTTCCTTCTCGCCAAGCGTCGTCTGGTTCGAAACCTGGAACAGGTTTCCCAGGGCTTCAGTGCCTTCGCCGTAGAGCCCGCGAACCGCCAAGCCGATTTTGTTTACCGCCTGGATCACTTGATTGATCTGCTCGCTGAGCACGAGCGCCGGCAGGTGGACCATCGCCGAGGCGCGCATTCCGGTCCCGACATTCGTCGGGCACGCGGTGAGGAAGCCGAGTTGCGGATGAAAGGCAAAGTCCAGCCGCTCCTCGAGCGCGCTGTCCGCCTTGTCGATCATCTTGAAGACGTTCTTGAGCTGAAGCCCGGAGCGGATGGCCTGCATGCGCAGATGATCCTCTTCGTTGATCATGATTGAGAGCGTCTGCTTGCGGTTCATGACCACGGCCGAGCCGACGCCCTTGGCTGCGTGTTCACGCGAAATTAGATGCCGCTCCACGAGCACCTGCTTCTCCAGGGCGGAAAGATCCTGCGAGTAAACCGAGAAGGCATCGTGCATTTCCGAAAGCTCTTCGACGCGCGGCTTGATCACCTCGAGGATCTGGAGGCGTTCGGCTTTCTTCGCCCAGCCGGGAAAGGCGTGGCTGCGAATATTCCGCGCCAGCCGCACGCGACTGCTCACGACGATCTGGGAGTGCGGACCATCGCTGCGCAGCCACTCGCCGCTGCTCGTGAGGATATTATGAATGGGCATCAGTAAAACTCGGGAGGAACTTAATAGATCTGAGACGACTATCCTGCAGTTTCGTTGAAGGGGAAATGCAGAAAACAGATGTTTTCACACCGCGCCTTTTCCGGATGCGGTCAGCTTGACCCGCGCCCGCCGAGGCTCGACGCTCGCCGGTTCATGAGCCGCATCTTTCTCCTCCCCGAAGAGGTCGCCAGCCAGGTGGCGGCCGGCGAGGTCGTGGAGCGGCCGGCTTCTGTGATCAAGGAGTTGGTCGAAAACTCGATCGACGCGCAAGCCACGCGGGTCGAGGTGCTCGTCCGGCGTGGCGGAATCTCGTATCTGCGCGTGATCGACGACGGCATTGGGATGGACCGCGACGATGCGCTGCTCTGCCTCGAGCGCCACGCGACGAGCAAGATTCGCACAGGACAGGACCTCGCCTCGATTCGCACGCTGGGCTTCCGCGGCGAAGCGCTGCCGAGCATCGCAAGCGTCTCGCGTTTTCGGCTGGCGACACGCGAGCGGGACGCACTCGCCGGCACGGAGATCGTCATCAACGCCGGCAAGATCGAGCACGTGCGCGACGGTGGTGAAGCACCCGGGACGCAGATCGAGGTGCGTTCGCTCTTCTATAATCTCCCGGCTCGCCGAAAATTTCTGCGCACGGAGAATACCGAAACGAGCCACGTCGAGCACGCGCTGCATCTCCAGGCGATCGGCCATCCGGAGGTTGGCTTTACGCTCATCAATGACGAACGCGTCGTCTATCAGCTTCCGCCGGCGGCTCATCTCCGCGATCGTATCCGGGACCTTTGCGGAGCAACCATCACGGCCGAGCTGCTCGAGGTGCCGGAGTTCGCGACCGACAGCATCTCGATCCGCGGCTTTATCGGGAAGGCCGGAGTGAGCCGTTCGAATCGCACTCAGCAGCTCATCTTTCTCAATGGCCGCGCGGTTGAAAATACCACGCTGAGCTTTGCCCTCCGCGAGGGGTATCACACCGCCCTGATGAAGGGTCAGCATCCCGTGACGTTCCTCTTCATCGATATGGATCCGGCGGAGGTGGATGTGAATGTCCATCCCGCGAAGCGGGAGGTGCGGTTCCGCGACGGGGCCTTGGTGCGCGAGGCGGTGGCAGAAGCAATCCGGCGCACTTTGGAAACGGATCGCGCGAGCTGGTCGCAGACCTTTCGCGCAGCGTCGCCAACAGCCGCACTCCCGCTCCAGCCTCAGGCCGAGACGCTGCCGCTCATTCCGACGCGCGAACAGGTAGCGCTGCGGCGCGACTGGACCGATCTGCCTGCGCAGCAAGCAGCGCCGCCCGAAGCGTTGGAAACCTTGGCCGCGCCTGCGAGTCCCCCGGAGCCGCTGCCCGTGGGAAGCGACCCGACACCCGAACCGGCGTTCGCCCTTCGCACGCAGACGCACGACACGCCGCCTGCCCTCAGTCCGGCTCGCGACTTCAAGATCCTTGGCGTGCTCGGTCGACTCTACGTTCTGATGGAGAATGCCGCCGGGCTTGTACTTGTGGATCAACACGCCGCGCACGAGCGGATCCTTTTCGAGGAAATGCGCCGCCGCATGGAGACTCAGGGAGTTCCAACACAACGCCTGCTCCTCCCACTGACGCTGCAAGTCACGCCTCGCGACGCGGACTGGCTCACGCGCCATCTCGACCTCCTCCAGCGCGCCGGGCTCGGCTTGGAACCCTTTGGCGCCGGCACGTTCAAGATCGACAGCCTGCCCACCTTCCTCCGCGCGTCCGATCCGTCGCAGCTCCTGCGCGACATTATCGATGAACTCCGTGAGACAAGCGCCCAGAACGCGCGCCTGCGGCTGGGCGAAGAGATGATCGCGAAAACCGTCTGTCGGCACGCCGTGAAGGCAAACGACTACCTCC
>DASVRY010000001.1:0-3202 GCA_036388395.1 Chthoniobacteraceae bacterium | reverse complement strand
AAAGGCCGCAGCCGAGCGCGGCGCGGCTGCGATCACGAGACGTGTTGCTATCGTCGAGGGCCGGGAAGCGAACGCAACCGAGAAACTCACGAAGCTGGATGCGATAAAGCTCGAGCTCAATCAGCGAGAAGCTGCGCTCGAGCGAAGGGAAGAGGCGCTCAAAGCCAAAGAAAGCGCGCTCGCGCTCCGCCAGAAAACGGTGGAGGCGAATGAGGCCGCGGTCGCTGCCGCGCGCGCAACCCTCGCCGCCGCCCAGGCAGCCGTCGACAATGCGCTCGCTAAGGCAAAACAGGATGAAGAGGCTGCGGCCGTCGCGCGTGCCAAGGCCACCCAGGATGAAGCTGCCGCGGCTGGCGCCCTCGCAAAGGCAAAGCAGGCTGAAGATGCTGCCACTATTCATCAAGGCGCTGCGACCCAAGCCGCTGCCGACGCAGCCGAGGCGAAGAAAGTAGCGGAAGACGCGAAGGCCGAAGCCGAACGGTTGCGTCTGGATGCTCAGGCTCAGCTGGAGAGACAGAAAGCCGACCACGATCTCCATGAACGGCAACTCGGGCTACTCGCCCGCGCAGTCGACGACGAGAATGGGCTTGAGCTACGGCTGAGCGATTCAGACGGCTTCAGAATGCAAATCGGCAAGATGACAGAGGCCGAAACGCAGGCGTTTAAAGCGCCGTGGGCGGCCAGCTTGCTTCGAGCAGGGCGCCGCATCGCGGCAGCTCTCGTACAGCTACGAAATAAACTCGAGAAGATTACGGCGCGTGAAGAGGCGGTGGCCGAGAAGGAGAAGGAGGTCGCGTCACTTCTTGCCGTAGTAAAGAACAATCAAGCAGAGATCGAGGAGGAGGTCAAACATCAGGTAGCGTTAACGAGCCTCCTGAACACAGCTATTACAACAGCGCAGGCATTCATGAAGCGGTGGTACAACCTCCCCGAGTCCGAAAGGGGCAAAGAGATCGAGTTGACACTTGAAGCAGCCGAGAAACTTCCCGCTGATTGGCCACCCGCGGACTACGACCCCCGGAAGGAGCGTGGCGGAAGATGAGCATCGTCGCCAGCCCGGCGACGGCATCCTCGAAACGCCGAAAGTGAGCGTTGTACCGGCAACAGTCCACCGTTGCGCGGGCCCGGGCGAGGCGATCCCGCCGGCCCGAGTAGGCTCAGCCTTGAAACGACCACGCATTCCAAGCTGACTCAATTATGTCGCGGCCGGCGTCACAGGCGAGATGCGGCACGAACTCGCCAAATCCGTACCGCTCGACCGTGCGACCGGGAATCATCATGTGCACGTGGGGCGATCCCCCAATTTTTCCTGCAAGCGCAGGCACGTGCATCGCGAGGATCGCAGCAACGCCCCTTGCTCGAACGAATTCGAAAGCGAAGGCCCTGACGTCTTCCCAAATCGCGTGGAGCGGCCTTGCGTCGGAAGGGAACCTCAGCGTCAACACGATCAGCAGATCCTTGATCCCCGGGAACGCCTGCGCCTCATAGGCCGCACAGAGAGCTCTCGCATCGCTTAGCCGATCTTCAGCGTTCGGCGGCAGAAGGACGTCGCTTCGGTAACAAGTCGGGACCCAGTCCTCTTCGGGCCGGGAAAGACCGCCCACCGGACGGAGTCGCCGCAGCACGGCCTCGCCGGTTTCGAAGACGCGACCCTTCAGCTCGGGGCGGACGACACCGAAGGAGAGGTCGGGGTTCGTGCCGGGAATCGCGACGTAATCCATACCGGCGATCGGGGGCAGCTTCCGGGCCATCTCAGCAGCTCCCCGTGCGGGCTGCGCGAACGATCTGCGCGGCGGCCGCGGTCAGGCCGTCTTCGAGATAGTGGTGGGTCATGCAAGGTGGCTCGAAGGTAAGCCGAACCCCATCGCGACCAAGCGCCGCAAACGGTCCTCGCTCCTTCGGCACCAGCCAATATCCATCCGCTGGCCGGAAGTAGAGGAGCAGGTCTTTTAGCAGCACGACACCAAGGTCCATCCGGAGCGCGACATCGAAGTGCACGTCGTTGAGCGTCTCGGGGAAAGGGCCATGGCGGATGAGGACGACGTCGGCGTCGTTCTCGACGGCAGCATCGCGTAGCGCCTGGTCGTAGAGCGGTGCCTCGCACGCGGTCCCGGCGATCACGACTCTGATCGGTGCGAGATAAATCGCACCGGCAGGTAGCCGCACTGGCCCTTGCTGTCCGACCTGCTGCTCGAATGCGCCAAGCAGCAGGGTTAGGAGGCGAGCTGTGATCGCCGAGGCCGCACGCGGGGCCTCCATCGTCATTTCCATCTTCATAATAGTTCTTTCGAGAAAGTGGGTCGCGGCCGGCTGGCGGCGCCCGGGTTCCTGTTCCAGTTTCATTTTCCAGGAAGCACCGGTGCTTCCGCCACACCACTTCATCCTTGGGACAGGACGGCCGGTCGTCGCGGCGCGTCGGAACGAGCGGGTCGCCGCTGCACGCGCCTCAGGTTGTCCAGACGTATGCCGCGAAGAGCTGTTCGGCGGCTGCGATTCCGTTCCAACGCTGACGACCTGCATCCGCTGAGCTGATGCCGGCGTAGGTCCAGGGGGGTGTCAGAGTCGGGACCGGCCCTTGCTTGGTCAGCCGGAACAGAACGTCTCCTGGTCGACCGACGAGCCACCAGCCCTTGCCCTCGGTCCAGAGGCTGAGGCCATCAAGAACGCACACCCCCACGTCATAGAGCGCCAAATCTATCCCGTTCGAAATCTCAACAATGCCTTCCACAGGGTCGCGCAGGTGGACCATGAGAGCGCTTCGTTGGTGCGCCCTGACGTGGGCGAGGAGCTCGCGCCGCAGCTTCGGCCCGATCGCCCGAACAGCGGCTACGTCGATCGGCAATCCGCAGAGTTGCTTAAGATCGCCGAAGCGATGAGCTGGCGTTGGGTGGGTGTCGTCGAAAGTGGCGCCCATCGTGACGGCGAGGAATTCGAGGGCTCGGCGGAGACGCCGTCGCTTGGCGAGGGAAACAATGCTTTCGGTATGTTCGTCGTTCATTGGGAGCCTCTGCTTCTGATGGGCTCCAAACCTTTTCATTATTTGGTCTGCAGCTATAGCTGCTCTCCCTTCCTTCCATTCATCGCAGGCCTCGCGCCCGCCTGCGATAAGTAGCGAGTCTGATGCGGGATCAGACCGCGACGCAGCTGACTGGTGGTGCTGGCCGAGCCCGTTGCCGCTCAGTGATGTAGACCAGAAGGCGAG